>JAGAAH010000182.1 GCA_017615375.1 Lachnospiraceae bacterium
ATACCGGTATGGGTATCAAGAAGGAGAGCCTGCCGTATCTGTTCACTGCGTTTAAGCGTGTGGATGAGCAGTCTAATAAGCATATAGAAGGTACGGGACTCGGCCTTTCTATAGTTAAAGAATTTGTCGAAATGATGAATGGTAAAATCAGCGTCAATTCGGTATATACACAAGGTTCTACTTTTGTCGTAACGATTCCTCAGGGAATAGAGGATGAAAGAGCGGTAGGACAGCTTAATCTCGAAGGAAGACACAGTAACGGAGCGAGAAAGCATTACAGAGTTTCGTTTGAAGCACCGGATGCCAAGATTCTCGTGGTCGATGATTCAAGAGAGAATCTTCTTGTTGTATCCAAGCTTCTTCGCGAGACCAAGGTGCAGGTAGATACTGTTGACAGCGGAAAAGAAGCTTTGAAAAAAACTCTTGAAACTGCATATGATTTGATATTGATGGATCATCAGATGCCGGAAATGGATGGTATCGAATGTATGCATAAGATACACGAGCAAACGGGCGGACTTTCGAAAGAGGCCAAGATTGTTGTTCTTACGGCAAATGCAGAAAGCGAGCGCCGTGCATTGTATGCAAGAGAAGGTTTTGACGGATACTTAATCAAGCCTATAAGCGGTGAGCTTCTTGAAGCAGAGATTTCGAAGAAATTGCCGCAGAATAAGGTGCGTTACATGTCGGATATGGCTAAGCACGCCGAAAACGGAAACGAAGTTCAGACGGAAGGCAGAAGAAAGCGTATACCGATAATGATAACGTCGGAAAGTGTATGCGATCTTCCTAACAATATGATTGCCGGCGCAGATTGCGATATTATTCCGTATCACGTTAAAACAGAAAGCGGAGATTTCCTTGATGGTATAGAAGCCGAGGCAAGAGGACTTCTTTCATATATGGAAGACGGAAAAACGGACGCAAGGTCGGAAGCACCATCTGTTGCGGAATATGAGAAATTCTTTGCAGAGTGCCTTATGCGTTCCAATCGAGTAATACATATAGCAATGTCAAGTAAAGTCGGACAGGGATGTCAAAATGCGACGGAAGCTTCAAAGAGTTTCGATAATGTAGTTGTAATTGACAGCGAACATTTATCAAGCGGTATGGGATTGCTTGTATTGGAAGCAATTTCTATGGCTGAAGGCGGAATTAATCCGGAGCAGATAGTTGAAGAAATCAGCGAGATGAGAAGCAAGATAAGAACAAGCTTCATCGTATCTTCGACGGAATATCTTGCAAGAGTGGGAAGACTTAATCAGACGGTTAACAGTATTGCCAAGGCATTCTTGTTTAGACCTGTCCTTACTTTAAAGAAGGGCAAGATGGGCGCCGGAAAAGTATACTTCGGAGAAGAAGAAACTGCAATTAAGAAGTATATAAGCGGAATATTTAACAGCA
The DNA here is from genome assembly GCA_017615375.1 of Lachnospiraceae bacterium. GTDB lineage: Bacteria > Bacillota > Clostridia > Lachnospirales > Lachnospiraceae > XBB1006. The sequence continues at coordinate 1,405 of JAGAAH010000182.1, forward strand.
GGGCGCCGATTGATACGAGAAGAGCTTTTATAACTTATGCAGGTCTTAATTGGGAAGAATTAAGAGTGATCGAAGAAGAAGTAAAACGCAGAGTTAACTTCGATCAGATAATTTTCATGAAGGCATCTTCTGCGGTTACCGCAAACTGCGGACCGGGAACAATAGGTGTATTATTTAAGGTTAAATAGTTGGAGTTATTATGCATATACCGAAATCGGAAAGCAGTGCAATCGAAATATTGACATTTGAGGAAGCTTTGAAAGAACGGGCGGTAAGTGCAGAGTATGACAGGGATAAGTGGCTCTATGTCCCGAATTTTTACTCGGAGTATCGTTATATCTTAGGAACAAAGGGTAAGAAACCGCTTATAACGATAGGCATTAATCCGTCCACTGCGGAACCTGAAAACCTCGATAATACGCTTAAGTCGGTTGAGAGGATAGCGGCATTTAACGGATTCGATTCGTTTATCATGTTTAATGTATACGCGGAGCGTGCAACCAATCCGGATGATATGGATAAGCTCTTTAACGAAAAGCTCCATACGGAAAACATGAAGGCGTTTACATATGTATTGAAGAATGCGGGCGAGAATCCCGCTATATGGGCTGCTTGGGGTGCCATTATAGAAAAGCGCGATTATCTTAAAGATTGCGTTGCGGATATGGTGCGAATCGGTAATGAATATAATGCTATATGGTATAAAGCGGGAGCGGTATCGAAGGCAGGACATCCGCATCATCCGCTATATCTTAAGAAAGACTCGAAAATAGAGCTTTTTGATGTGAATGATTATCTTTCAAGATAAGAATTATATATTATTTTAAGTGAAGGAGATAATTAAATGAGAACTATAGGAACAGTCGCAAGAGGCGTAAGATGCCCGATAATCCGTGAAGGAGACGATATCGCCAAGATTACTGCGGATTCCGTAATGGAAGCTTGGAAAGAAGCCAATATAACACCGCACGACAGAGATGTTGTTGCAGTTACGGAGTCGGTTGTTGCAAGAGCCCAGGGTAATTATGCAACGGTTGATCAGATTGCAAAAGATGTAAGAGAAAAAACGGGCGGAAATACAGTCGGAATCGCTTTCCCGATTCTTTCGAGAAATCGTTTCTCCATACTTCTTAAGGCAATGGCAAGAGGATGCAAGAAAATAGTTCTTCTCCTTTCGTATCCTTCAGACGAAGTAGGCAATCACCTTGTTGACTGGGATAGGGTTGATGCTGCGGGAGTTAATCCGTACAGCGATTTACTTACGTTAAAGGATTTCAGAGATAAGTTCGGACATATACTTCATCCGTTTACGGGAATCGATTACATTGATTTCTATGCTGATATTATTAAGGGTGAGGGATGCGAGGTTGAGATTCTCTTCGGTAATAACGTAAGAGTTCTTAAGGATTATACGGATGCTGTTATAACCTGTGATATTCATACAAGAGCAAGAAGTAAACGTCTTCTTAAAGAAGCAGGCGTTAAGACCGTTCTTGGAATGGATGACATTCTTAATTCACCTGTTGACGGAAGCGGATGTAACGAGAAGTACGGTTTACTTGGTTCCAATAAGGCAACGGAAGACAGAGTTAAGTTATTCCCGCGTGATTGTACTGCTGTTGCAGAAAGAATTTCAAAGCTTTTGTCCGATGCGTCGGGAAAGAGAATTGAAGCAATGATTTACGGTGACGGAGCTTTTAAGGATCCTGTTGGTAAGATATGGGAGCTCGCTGATCCTGTTGTATCACCGGGATATACGAAGGGACTTGAAGGTACTCCTAATGAGCTTAAGCTTAAATACCTCGCAGATAATGACTTTGCAAACCTTAATGGCGAAGAATTAAGACATGCAATCGAAGATAAGATTAAAGCAAAGACAAGCGAGAGCTTGGTTGGCAACATGGTTTCAGAAGGAACGACCCCGAGACAGCTTACCGATTTAATCGGCTCTTTATGTGATCTTACATCAGGTTCCGGCGATAAAGGAACACCTGTTGTATATATCCAGGGTTACTTCGATAATTATACGAATGAATAAAGCAAATAAAAAACGAGTAGGAAAAATCCTACTCGTTTTATTATGCTTTAAATTAGATCTTATGATCGGAACCAAGTACGTTAACAATCTTACGAGCTACCATGTCCTTTACGGCCTGGCGAGCAGGCTTTAAGTACTGGCGAGGATCGAAGTGATCCGGATGCTCTGCGAAGTACTTTCTGATGTTACCTGTCATAGCAAGACGGATATCGGAGTCGATATTGATCTTACATACAGCAAGCTTAGCAGCTTTTCTTAACTGATCTTCAGGAATACCGATTGCGTCAGGCATGTTGCCGCCGTACTGGTTAACCATGTCTACGAACTCACGCGGAACTGATGAAGAACCGTGAAGAACGATCGGGAATCCCGGAAGACGCTTAATGCACTCCTCAAGTACGTCGAAACGAAGTGAAGGCGGAACAAGGATGCCCTGCTCGTTTCTTGTGCACTGTTCAGGACGGAACTTGTAAGCACCATGAGAAGTACCGATAGCGATTGCAAGTGAATCGCAACCTGTCTTATCAACGAACTCTTCAACTTCTTCAGGACGCGTGTAGCTTGCCTTACCTGCTTCTACAACAACTTCGTCTTCAACACCTTCAAGTGTACCAAGTTCAGCCTCAACTACTACGCCGTGAGCGTGAGCATATTCAACAACCTGCTTGGTAAGTTCGATGTTCTCCTTAAAAGGCTTGGATGATGCATCGATCATAACGGATGTAAATCCGCCGTCGATACAGGACTTGCAAAG
>JAGAAH010000183.1 GCA_017615375.1 Lachnospiraceae bacterium
ATTAAAGTTGCTTTCAAAGCTTTATAATGTTTCGATCAACACACTGCTTGGTTCGCCGCATAAGCTTATCTGTCAATGCTGCGGTATGCCGTTGGAAGATGAAATAATCGGACGAAACGAAGACGGCACATTGAACGAGGATTATTGTAAGTGGTGCTACGCTGATGGAACTTACACCTACAGTGATATGGATGATCTGATTGATGTTTGTGTCCGCAACATGGTAAATGAAAATTTCACCGAAGAGCAGGCGAGAGAGTATCTGAAACAGTCTCTGCCAAAACTGGATTACTGGAAACGATACGAGGAACTTGGTGACGGCGGACAGTTTGAGGAGTTCAAGCAGAAGGTGATTGATGAAATCAACGATCTGCATATTGATGGCATGCCGAAGCTTACGAAGCTGAATGCCCTTGTGGGGAAGTTTGTCAATCTGGAGTATCCGCTTCCGAGCGGTGTGAATGTGAAGTTCCTGGATGATCAGACTACATATCTGGGGAATCAGCTGGAATCTGAGATCGTAGATGGACTCTGTTTCGGCATCCTTGCAAATATGGAGTTCATCATGATAAGCACATATGAGGCAGAAGGAAAGAATCCTGAGCTGATCCTGTATAAAAAGAGGTAAGGGAAGCTATGAAGGACGCCTATGTGGCGTCCTTTTTTAAGTTGAAAAGCGTATCTTATTTCTTTGGAGGTTAACAGCATGGGGTAGATCAGCGAGCAGAGAATACCAATATAAAAGCGAATCGTTTGTTAAAATGGTTTACGGCGTGGAATAATAAAAAAGGAGAATTGGCTTTTTAAAAAACGAAAATAACATTTGAATTGTTATTTTTAAATGGGTTTTAATTTATTTTCATTTCGTGCTATAATGTTGAAGTGTTAATAATGGCAGTATATCTGCCCGGGAAAGAGGTAATAATTATGATGAAAAAATTAGCTTTATTGGTAGTCGGAGTTTTGTTGTGTTTAAGTATTACGGCGTGTGGAAAAGCTACGGAATCGAAAGAGCTTGAAGCTGATACCGAGCAGGAAAACGAAACAGAAACCATAGTGGGAATGTGGCAGACGGTATCTATCGGGTATGTCGAGGGAGATTCGATTCAGCCGATGTATTATGTTCAGTTTACGGATTCTGAGATAAAGTATGGGCACCTGGTAGACGGAGCATTCTCTTTGGACCATGTAAATAAGATTAGTAGTATTGAGAAGCTTGCCGATGGTAGATATAGAGTACAGGCAGAGACCTCAACAGGAATTAAGTATACCTATCAGACGAGTGAAGAAGATGCTGCGATAATGGAATACTATGAAACATGGGATGAAAGTGAGTTTTCTGCAAAGTACAGCGGTTCCTCATCGCTTATGAGATGCACCGAGCAGTAATAGAGTAGATAGCCGTATTTATCGCATTGGAACAGTAGTCAATGTACGTGTATTAAGGACGCCTACGGGCGTCCTTTTTAATTTTGAAGACTTGATATTGAAGTTCCAATAAGATAGAATATAGTTACTATATATCTTTCGGGAACTTCAATCCCGAAGAGAATTAAATGGAGGTATGAAGATGAAATACGTTTGTTCAGTATGCGGTTACGTTCATGAAGGTGATGAAGCTCCGGCAGAATGCCCGATTTGCCACGCTCCGGCAGATAAGTTTAATAAGCAGGAAGGCGAGATGACATGGGCAGCAGAGCACGTTGTAGGTGTTGCTAAGGGTGCTCCGGCCGAGATTATAGAAGGACTTCGTGCCAACTTTAACGGTGAGTGCACGGAAGTCGGTATGTATCTTGCAATGTCACGTCAGGCATATCGTGAAGGATATCCTGAGGTTGGCGACTATTATGAGAAGGCTGCTTTTGAAGAGGCAGAGCATGCAGCTAAGTTTGCAGAGCTTCTTGGAGAAGTTCTTACAGATTCAACCAAGCAGAACCTTAAGGTTCGTGTAGAGGCGGAAAACGGCGCTACTGCAGGTAAGGTTGAACTTGCTAAGAAGGCAAAAGAGCTTAACCTCGATGCAATTCATGATACGGTTCATGAGATGGCTCGCGACGAGGCAAGACACGGCAAGGCTTTCAAGGGCTTACTTGAGAGATATTTCAAATAAAATAGTGATTAACGAATAATCTATATTAAGGACGCCTCATAGGGGCGTCCTTTTTAAATATCGCATTGCTTTATTTATTTTCCTGTGCTATTGTGAAAGTAAATTATATGGATGCATAGCGGTTAGAAAGGAGACGAGAAGATGGCAATTGATATGACGGTTTCGAACGATATCAGATACGTGGGGGTTAATGACCACAAGATCGACCTTTTTGAGGGACAGTATAAGGTCCCGCAGGGAATGGCCTATAATTCCTACGCGATAGTAGACGATAAAGTAGCCATAATGGATACGGTTGACGCGAAGTTTACGCATGAGTGGCTCGATAATATTCATAAGGCCCTTGATGGTCGCAAGCCTGATTATCTCGTCATCCAGCATATGGAGCCGGATCATTCGGCGAATATTGTTAATTTCACGAAGACTTACCCTGATGCTACGATAGTTTCATCTTCGAAAGCTTTTACGATGATGAAGAATTTCTTCGGTACCGAGTTTGAAGAAAAGCGCATCGTTGTAGGTGAGGGCGACACATTAAGCTTGGGAAAGCATACGCTTACATTCGTTACGGCGCCTATGGTACACTGGCCGGAAGTAATAATGACATATGATAACGTTGATAAGGTATTGTTCTCTGCAGACGGATTCGGTAAGTTCGGCGCTAACGACGTTGATAATCCCGACGGAGATATCAATGTCGATGCCTCTGCATGGGACGACGAAGCGAGAAGATATTATATAGGAATAGTCGGAAAGTATGGAGCGCAGGTGCAGGCGGTTCTTAAGAAAGCGGCAGGCCTTGAGATTAATACTATTTGTCCGCTTCATGGCCCTGTATTAAAGAAGGACCTTGCGCATTATCTTAAGAAGTATGACATCTGGTCATCTTACGAAGCAGAGAGCGAAGGCATATTTATCGCATATACGAGTGTATACGGTCATACCAGGCAGGCGGCAGAGCTTCTCGCAGAAAAGCTTAAGACCAAGGGTTGCCCGAAGGTTGTGATTATGGACCTTGCGAGGGAAGATATGGCGAAGGCGGTCGAGAATGCGTTCCGCTACGGCAAGATAGTACTTGCAACTACAACCTATAATGCCGAAGTATTCCCGTTCATGCATACTTTCTTGGAAAACCTTGTGGAAAGAGGATTCAAAAAGCGCACGATTGGAATAATCGAGAACGGTTCATGGGCGCCGCAGGCAGCGCGCGTAATCATGAAGAAGCTTGAGAATTGTAAGGATATAACTTATACGGAGACAACCGTTAAGATAATCTCGGCACTTAACGACGAGAGCAAAGCGCAGGTAGACAGCCTTGCGGAAGAGCTTTGCAGGGATTATATGGCGCAGGACGGAAATACGGCGAATAAGAATGATATGACCGCGCTTTTTAAGATAGGATACGGATTGTACGTGATTACGTCTAATGACGGTGATCGCGACAACGGAATGATCTGCAACACGGTAACGCAGGTTGCCAATTCTCCTGATAGGATTGCGGTTACTATTAATAAGCAGAATTATACTCACCATGTAGTTAAGCAGACGGGAGTTATGAATGTTAACTGCCTCTCGGTTGATGCGCCGTTTAGTGTATTCGAGAATTTCGGTTTCAGAAGCGGACGTAATGTCGATAAGTTCGAAGGCGAAGAGTTGCTTCGTGCCGACAATAACCTTGTCTTTTTGTCAAAGTACATCAATGCCTTTATGTCATTAAAGGTTGAGCAGTATGTGGATCTCGATTCTCACGGCATGTTCATATGCCGGGTGACGGAAGCGAGAGTATTAAGCGACCGCGACACGATGACTTATACATATTATCAGAATAACGTTAAGCCGAAGCCTGATACGGAAGGCAAGAAGGGCTATGTATGTAAGGTTTGCGGTTATGTATATGAGGGAGATACTCTTCCTGAAGACTTTATTTGCCCGTTATGTAAGCACGGAGCATCGGATTTTGAGCCTGTAGGATAAAAGAAATACATATCAACTTAACTTGAAGAAGGACTTAAGTTATGAAAATAGCAGGGAAGATTAAGAAACTATATAAGAAAGCATATAAAGCAATGATAGAGGACTGCGACCTTTGGCAGCAGCTTCTTAATATCGCGGTTGTAATTGCGATTGTCGGTGGTTTTATCTCAGTGATACTGTCATTGGCGCTTAAGAGTTCGTGGTTTGCAATTTCTGCATTTATTTTTACGTGCGTATTTGCGATAGTATGCCTTATAATATCTTTAAAATCCAAGGATGTTATATATGCAGCGGTTCTTTTTTGTATAGTCGCGGAATTTATCTTGTTCCCTTACATGTATTTTACCTCGGGCGGTTTTCATGGAGGAATGCCAATATGGCTGCTTCTTGGCCTTGTAATAAGCTGGGTTGTAATAAGAAAAAAGATACTATATGTAATATATGGCCTGGGCCTTGTTTTCCAGTGCCTTTGCATTATCTATAGCGAGCGTCATCCGAAATCGATAATAGAGTTCCCGTCTGAGCACGCGGTTGCAATGGATGTTGTACAGTCGCTTGCGCTTGTATCATTCATTATCGGCGTGATTATTAAGTATCAGAGCCGTGCATATGAAAAGAAGCAGGCAGAGCTTGATAAGGCTAATGAACAGCTTGCCGAAGCCAATGAGCGAATTACGATGCAGTCAATGTACACACTTGCAAAGACCATCGATGCGAAAGATAAGTATACCAACGGTCATTCAATGCGAGTTGCGAAATATTCTAAGATGATAGCCGAGAGACTTAAGTTATCGGAGTCGGAGATAGAAGAGCTTACCAATATGGCGCTTTTACATGATATTGGTAAGATAGGCGTTCCGGATGCTATCATCAATAAGAAAGATGTGCTTTCTGATGAAGAGTATTACATAGTAAAAAAGCACCCGGCGGTAGGCTTTGATATACTTGCGGAGATGCCGGAGATGAAAGGAATCGGCGCAGGCGCAAGATGGCATCACGAGCGCTATGACGGTACGGGATATCCGGACGGTCTTAAAGGTAACGATATCCCGCTCTATGCGAGAATAATAGGTGTTGCTGATGCATATGATGCAATGACGAGTAATAGAAGTTACAGAGCTTATATGATGCAAAATGACGTAAGAAAAGAACTGCAAGAAGGAAGAGGAAGCCAGTTCGATCCGGAAATCGTTGATATAATGCTTGAAATCTTAGAGGAGGACAAGGATTATGAATTGCGCGAGCATTAATCGTGATATAAGCGAATTCTATGAATATGCCAAGAAGCAGGGCATTGACGCAAATGCATTTTTAACGAAGGATAATCTTAAGGATTATATTGCAACTTCCGTTGATGCATATCGTGATTATCCGTTGTTTAGACGGATTTTTGGCGGCAGATATGATGAAAAAGCGCTGAAAGACATGATGGCAGTTGATTTTAAGAGTAAGCTCTATAAAATGGCCGGAATTGCAAGCAGTCCCGATTATGAAGCGATACTCCTTATCGAACCGCCAAATAGGTCCAGGGAATTTTTTCTTCAATATGTAAAGGTAGCAAGACTTTCAGACTATGCAATGCTATTTAAGCCGCCGATGTATCGTCAGGATGCATATGAGAATTTTGCACGCAAGAAAAGAAAGCTTTACATGAAGGACAATACCTGGTATATATATGTATTTGCAACGAAGCAGGAGCTGCAGCGCCAGGGCTATGGCAAGAAACTTATAGAGTGCGCGACAGCGTTTGCAAAGGAACACGGTTATCGTATATGTCTTGAAACCAATCATAAGATTAATGTCGGGATGTATGAAAAATTCGGGTTTGAATTAAAGGACGCATCGAAA
>JAGAAH010000184.1 GCA_017615375.1 Lachnospiraceae bacterium
GACGAGAGCGAAGAAGAAGTAGACTCTCCTACGGAAGAAGAGTTCGAGGAACTCCGTGCAGCAATCATTAACGGGGAAGATGTAGAACTTCCGAAAAAATTTGATTTAAGAGATTACGGAATGGTTACTTCGTGTAAGGACCAGAATGGTTTCATGTGCTGTTGGGTATTCGGAGCAATGGGAGCACTCGAAAGCAATGCGCTTATGAGCGGATTCGGAGAATATGATTTCTCGGAGTATCAGCTTGCAATTTTGTCGGAGACAATTCCTGCAAAGCAGGGTGGATCGATAGGCGGGGAAGGATATGTTTGTGATGATTCTATATGGTATGATCATCCGGGTATGTCGATATACACGGTCAATACTTTTATGAAGGGATATGCTCCTGCCTTGGAAGAGGATTATCCATATTGGGATATTAAAAAACCCATTTCTGTAGGTGCAATAGATGATGCTGTATTTAGAGTTGACAATTGCTTTATGGTAACTCCGAAGACACCGGATCTTATTAAAAAGCTTATAATAGAAAACGGAGCGGTAACAATCGGAGTCAATTCCGTAATGTGGGATTTCGGCAGAATTGCAAATTGTTCAAGGTATACTAATATCATACATTATGTAACGTTAGTAGGTTGGGATGATACATATGAAAGCAGGGAAATCACATCGACACCGGAGAAGGATGGCGTATGGATAATTAAGGACAGTGGTGGTAGAGCCTGGGGAGACGAGGGATACCTGTATCTTTCCTATTGCGATGGAGTGATGAACGGCAATAATGTAATTATTTCTTACACATTAACAGATAAGGAATCATATGATTATCAGTATCAGTATGATGGAAGTGCGGGACTTGGAACGGTAAAAGATCTTACCGATGTTGCGATTTCTTTTACTGCAAATGATAATGAGACAATGACGGGTGTTAAAATATTCCCTCGTCTTACGGGTGGAGCGTTCGAACCTGTAAATGCGACGGTTAAAGTATATAAGAATATCGGAAGTATTGATGAAGCGGATATTGCAACACCGATATATTCGATGGATACGAAAGTTATTTACGCGGGATATCAGACATTGGAATTTGATGAAGGCGTAAATATCAATAAGAACGATAAGATTTTCGTTACGGTTACTTTCGATAGAGCCATACGATACGCAGAAGATTCATCAATGAAGCGCAGAACGAAAGGAATGCACGATGATATCTTTAGGTATCACACGGTTACACATGCCAATCCGGGCGAGACATTTGTTAAGCGTGTTGATGACGATGCCTGGCAGGATCGTGCACTTGCTGATGAGACCTCCAGTATGTGTATCAAGGTTATGGTAAGAAAAGGGCACAATAAAGAAGTTATTCATAGAAAATGGGTTGTAAAATAGGTGAAGAATGAAGATTATAGTATATAGCACGTCGCTTGAGGATGTGCATGTTAAGAAGATAGAGGATGCGGCCACGAAAGCCGGGGCCAAGGTATGCTTCGTTAAGTCGGAAGACGAAGTGCCGGAAGACTTTAAGGATGTGGAAATCGTATACGGTAATGCTTTTAATATAGCAAGCACGTATAAAAGCTTACGATGGTTGTGTTCTCCGAATGCGGGAATAGATAAGTTCCTTATTCCGGGAGCTTTTGCCAATAAGGAATGCAAGCTTTCCAATTCCTCAGGTTCTTACGGAGTGTCGATTGCGGAGCATATAATTGCGCAAGCCTTGATGATGATGCGTAAGATTACGCTTTGTTATGCGGAGAGCCTTAATCATAAATGGGGACCGCAGAGACATCAGGATTCTATTAAGGATTGCAGAATTACCTGCCTTGGAACCGGAGATATAGGCCGTACATTTGCAAGTCGTGCAAAGGGATTCCTACCAAAGAACATAGTCGGAGTATCAAGAAGCGGTAAGTGTGATGATAAGAACTTTGATAAGATGTATAAGATAGAGGATCTTGACAAGGTGTTGCCGGAGACGGACCTTCTTGTAATGAGTTTGCCGGGAACGCCGGAAACCGAAAATATACTTACGAGAGAGCGTATTAACCTTATGCCTCGGGGCTCATATATAGTTAATGTGGGCCGTGGTTCCGCAATTGACGAAGATGCGCTTGCGGATGCACTTGACTCAGGTCACCTTGCGGGAGCGGCGCTTGATGTATTTAAGGTCGAGCCGTTGCCTCAGGACAGCAGATTGTGGAATACGCAGAATCTTCTTATAACGCCGCACGTAGCGGGAAATCTTACATTGCTTCATACAATTAACCGTAATGTGGAGATGTTCTGCGAAGATCTTATTAACTATGCCAATAACCGTCCGCTTAAGTATGAAGTGGACAGAAATAAAGGATACTAAAAGGACGGAAGCAATATGGAACTTTTTAACGGAAGACCGGCCGATACGACCGGCAGACTTGAAAGAGAAATAAGAACTTATGATTACCTGGATAACCTCGGAATCGAGTATAAGAGAGTAGACCACGAAGAGGCCAATACAATGGAGGC
>JAGAAH010000185.1 GCA_017615375.1 Lachnospiraceae bacterium
ATCGTACTTCTCCAATGCCTGCATAATGGCATCAAGCATCTCACCCTTATAATCAACCGGACGCAAGAATATCTTGAATACGTGCATCTTATTGATAAGAAACGCTGTCTGTCCCGTATGAAGCTTGGTTGTATACACTATACATACGGTATTGGGCGATGTTTTATTAAGATATTGAACAATCTTAATTCCGTCTATATCCGGCAGCCTAAGATTGGTTACCACAACCTTATATTTTGCAGCCGCAATCTTACGCACTCCTTCAACACCGGAATGCGCAACTTCAACCTGAAACTCTTCACTTTGGTATGCACTCGTAAATTCCTCTATAACATCCGCATGACTGCTTATAAAAAGTACTCTGTCTTCCATGTGACACACCTCAATCAATGAAACATCGACACTATTATTTATGCGGCTTAACCATAAGCGCAATCTTTCTTGCCAGATTCTTAATTGTTACTTCCTTGTACTCTCCACCGTATTCACCATCAACGGTCCACGGTACCGTATCCTCAAATTCAAAGGTAACCTTTGAACTTCTTGCGGCAATTACGTTCTTTCCGTCTGCCTCTCCCAATATAAGGCATCCCAAAGTTTCATTCCATGCAATCGGATTCTTTGGCGCTTTTATCAAAGTTATCTCAAATACTCCATCATCAAGCTTGGTATGGCGTCCGTTAAGGACCTTCATTCCGCCTACATACTTGGAGTTGGATACCATTCCGAAAATCCAATCACCGTCATATACTTCATCATCAATGGTTACCTTAACTTTATAGGTCTTAACCTGATTAAGTCTCTTTGCGCCTTCAAGGATATATGCCGCATGTCCGAGCATATTTTTAAGTCCCTGGTCGGTCTGATATGAGACATCGGTAAAAACTCCAAACGCCGCTACGTATACAAAAGTTCCACCGTTAAGGTCACCTATATCAAATAATTCAGGTTCGCCGTTAACCGCAATATCAGCAGCCTTGACCATATCCTTCGGTATTCCGAGAGAATGTGCAAAATCATTGGTCGAACCCGCAGGAATGTAACCCAAGTTGGTATCAAGATTAGCCTTCAATATACCCGATACGGTTTCGTCCAAAGTACCGTCACCGCCGGAGCAAACTATATGATCATAGTTACCGCCGTCTTCTATAACCTTGTGATATCCGTCTTCTCTCGCCTGAGTCGGGTAAGCAGTTACATCATATCCCGCCTTTGTGAAAATATCTATTATCTGTAATAACTTAGGTTTAATCTGCTCCTTACCGGAATGCGGATTAAACACAAACAGACACTTTTTTCTGTACAAATTCCTCAGCTCCTATCTGCCAAGAAGAAAATTCTCTATAGCTTCCATTGCTTTTTCTTCATCTTCGCCGTCAATCGATATGCTTATCTCGTTGCCGGCAAGAAGATTAAGCGTCATCATTCCCATAATGCTCTTTGCGTTAATTACCTTGCTCGCAGTTTCAAAATATATTCTCGACTGAAAACCGCTCGCCAGTGACACTATATCTGCTACTACTCTGTCTTCCTTTACTGCAGAAATTCCGGAAGTGATTGTCTTTTTAACCATTATTCCCTCCATTTGTACTTCTAAGCTCTTCCGCTATGGAATGAAGCTTCTTAAGTCTATGATTAAGTCCCGATTTACCGCAATTGTCATCAAGCATACTTGCAAGCTCTTTTAACGTAGCTTCGGGATTCTCAAGTCTTTTATGTGCCGTCTCCTGCAAGGCAATCGGCAAACTGTCAAGGCCTAAGTGCGCCTCTATATATTCTATGTCTTCTATCTGCTTAACTGCGGCATTAACTGTCTTATTGATATTGGCAGTCTCGCAATTAACTCTTCTATTGACATCATTTCTTACTTCTTTGATTATTCGAACATTCTCAAGTTCCATAAGTGCCGTATGTGCACCGATTACGTTAAGCGCATCCGATATGCGCTCACCTTCCTTAATGTAGCATACCACATGGCCCTTACGCATTACCGTCTTAACTTCTACTCCGAAATATTCAAATTCAGAAATAATTCTTGCTGCCTTCTCTTCATTCGGAGAAACTATCTCAAGATGGTAACCTTTACCGGGGTCCGTTATCGAGCCTGCTGCGAAAAAAGCGCCCCTAAGATATGCTCTTTTACAACAGCTTTTCATCAGCAATAACTTATTGACCGGTTCTTCGATTCTTATCTCGCCATCGGTGTTCTCTACCTGCCACTTCAATGCTTCAAACATCTTCGGCGAATCATTGTCTTCCGTTACGACAATTTGATATATCCTATGACCCGAATTACGATTTTTTACTATCAGTTCCGGCTTAACCTTAAATGCTTTACGTAAAAGCTCAAAATAGTGCTTTGCCAGGACCACATTCTCGGTATATACGCTTAGAACAACGCATCCCTTTTCTATATTCACTCTTCCCGCAAAAGAGATAATCCCCGCAATCTCCGCCAACTGACAATGGCGCGCTTTGGTAATCTCTCTGGAAAGCTCTTCTTTCACGCTTGATGAAAACGACATTTCAACTCCTACCCGGTTATGTCTCTTCTTAAATCCTGATGTTCAACTCTTAATCCGTAAGATGTCTTTTCTTTAAGTCTCTCATATAAAGCATTGGCAAGCGTTACAGACCTGTGTCTTCCGCCTGTACATCCTATACTTATTACAAGCTGCGTCTTGCCTTCTTTAACATAATTCGGAATAAGAAATTCAAGCATATCTTCCAGCTTATCAAGGAATATTCCGGCTTCAGGCGATTCCATTACATAATCCTGAACTTCCTTATCGTTACCGCTTAGATATCTAAGTTTATCTACATAATAAGGATTCGGCAAGAATCTGACATCAAAAACCATATCCGAATCATTCGGAATACCATATTTAAATCCGAATGAAATTATATTGATAAAAAGATTGGCAAATCGCTGATTCTGTACAAATATCTTCTCCAATTCAACCTTTAAATCACGCGTCAAAATATGGCTCGTATCTATTATATAATCAGCAATTGCTCGTATCCCTTCAAGCTTCTCTCTCTCTTCTTTAATTCCGTCCTCCACACGCTTATTACCTGCAAGCGGATGTGAACGACGTGTCTCTTTGTATCTTCTGATAAGTGTATCTTCGTCTGCATCAAGGAAAAGCACTTTAACCGACACACTACGCTCTTTTAAAGACGCAATCGCATTAACCAATTCCTCAATATATGCCCAATTGCGCACATCAATTCCAAACGCAACATGATTAACTTCCGTCGCAAACTTACCCGAAGCCTCATCAAACTTCGATATCAACGGAATCGGAAGATTATCGATACAATAATACCCCAAATCTTCCATCATTTTCAGTGCTGTGCTTTTACCCGCGCCGGACATACCGGTCAGAATAACAACTTCCATAGCTACTCCCTTAAAATGATCCTACAAATTTAACTTCAGGTTCAAGGTCTACCCCGAACTGCTTCTTAACTTCGTTCTGAACCTTCTTCATTAATTCTATTATATCATCACTTGTCGCATTATCGACATTTATTATAAAACCGCAGTGCTTAGAAGATACTGCAGCGCCGCCTACCCTTAATCCTGCAAGTCCCGCATCCTCAATAAGCTTACCGGCATAATTCCCCTCCGGTCTTTTAAAGAAACTTCCCGCACTCGGGTAATTTAACGGCTGCTTATCGCGTCTTCTTCCGTTAAAGTCATCCATAAGTGCCTTAATCTCTGCCTTATCGCCCTTATTCAATCGAATCGTAACCGACATTACGATAAGGTCTCTTACCATAAAAGCGCTGTGACGATAGGATAAATCCATATCTTCTCGCTCTAAGGTTATTAAATTCCCGTTAATATCCATTGCTTCGGCAGATACGACAACATCCTTCATCTCTCCGCCGTAAGCACCGGCATTCATATAAAGACCACCGCCTATAGAGCCCGGTATTCCCGATGCAAATTCAAATCCCGCAAGCCCGTTCTCATAAGCTTTCATAGCAACTGCCGCCAATGTGGCACCTGCTCCCGCAGTAATTACCGTATCATCAACCGTTATATCGTTATTGGCTTCTCCCATCTCTATTACAACACCATCGTATCCCTTATCGGAAAAAAGCACATTACTTCCGCGGCCTAATATAATATACGGTACATCATATTCTTGGCAAAGCTTAATTGCCTTCGGAATCTCATTTTTCTTCGGACTAATAAAGACTGAACAAGGCCCACCAACCTTAAAGGTGGTGTGCCTGTTCATTAATTCATTCTCTATAATCCCTGTACTTATTGTAGACTCTAAGCGTTCCTTAAATTCTTCGTACAAGTGTTACTCCTTTTATGCATTCTTTAAGAATGCAACATAACCTATTAATGCTTCGTAAAGGTCAACCTTACTGATTGTCTCGCAAGGTGCATGCATTGAAAGTACTGCAACACCACTGTCGATAACGTTCATATCATACTCTGCAAGAATGTAAGCGATTGTTCCGCCGCCACCCTGATCAACCTTACCAAGTTCTGCTGTCTGGAATGATACGTTTGCATCATCAAAGATCTTTCTGATCTTAGCCATGTATTCAGCGTTAGCATCGTTAGAGCCGCCCTTTCCTCTTGAACCTGTGTACTTATTGATGCAAAGTCCTCTGCCTAAGAATGCTGTATTCTTCTTCTCCATAACTGATGGGAAGAGAGGATCGAAACCTGCAGATACATCGGATGAAAGCATACAGGAATTCTTTAAGCATCTTCTTAAAAGAAGCTCTGAATACTTACCTGTAAGGTTCATTACCTCAGCAGTTACGTTCTCGAAGAATCTTGACTGCATACCTGTTGCACCAACGGAACCGATTTCTTCCTTATCTACGAGTAAGCAGCACGCTGTCTTCTTCGGTGTACCGATTTCAAGCATAGCCTTGTATGAAGGATATGAACATACTCTGTCATCATGGCCGTATCCTAAAATCATTGAACGGTCAAATCCTAAGTCTCTTGCAGGACCTGCCGGAACAACTTCAATCTCTGCGGATAAGAAGTCTTCTTCTTCGAACTTGTACTCTTTCTTAATAATCTCTAAGATATTAGCTTTTACACGCTCTTTAATATCTTTCTTATCCTTGCCCTTCTCAGGTCCCGGGATGGAACCGATAAGAACATCAAGGCTCTCACCTTCAACTACCTTAGCTGCATTCTTAGCCATCTGGTCTGCCGATAAGTGAATAAGAAGATCTGTAATTGTAAATACAGGATCGTTAGGCTTCTCACCGATAGCAATCTTAACTACGGAACCGTCCTTCTTAGCTACTACGCCGTGAAGTGCAAGTGGAATTGTAACCCACTGATACTTCTTAACGCCACCGTAATAATGTGTGTCGAGTAAAGCAAAATCAGTATCTTCATACATAGGATTCTGCTTAAGGTCAAGTCTCGGAGAATCAAGATGTGCACCTACGATATTCATACCGTTCTCCATAGACTCCTTACCGATTACGAAAAGTGCCAATGTCTTACCCATATTGTTGGCATATACTTTATCGCCTGCTTTAAGCTTGGTTCCCTTCTTGATGATTGCATCAAGATTCTTGAAACCGTCTGCTTCTGCCATTCTTACTATTTCATCTACGGATTCTCTCTCTGTCTTGCAGTCGGAAATAAACTTACGATAACCCTCTGCAAAGTCCATGACCTTTTTAAGACCCTTCTTGTCGTACTTTTCCCATGCATTCTTACGCTCCATGGTATAGTCCCCCTTTGATTTATTATTTATAAGAAAACGCCAAATTTCGTAATTCTACTCTTTGTCGATATTCTCCTGAACTCTTCTGTAAAGCTCTTCCGCCGCGTTATATCCCATCTTCTTCTGTCTGTGATTAACCGCTGCAACTTCACATATGGCCGCTATGTTACGTCCCGGACGTATCGGCAGTGACTGGCATACAACCTTATTGCCAAGAAACTCCGTATATTCGTCCTTAAGACCTATGCGGTCAAACTCTGCCTTACCGTTCCAATCCGATAACTTAATCACCAAATCTATATTGGCAGATTCAAGTACCGATTCGGCACCGAAAAGCATCTGTATATCTATAATTCCGATACCGCGCACCTCAAGAAGATACTTCGTAATCTCCGGTGCACTTCCTATAAGTGTGGTATCGTTAATTCTCTTAATCGTAACTGCGTCATCCGCAACGAGTCTGTGGCCTCTGCGTACAAGTTCAAGTGCTGCTTCGCTCTTACCGATTCCGCTCTCGCCCGTAATAAGAACACCTTCGCCGTATATATCAACCAGTACTCCGTGTACCGTAATCGACGGTGCGAAGTGCTCATTCAGATAATTAATGAGTTCTACGAGAAAAGCGCTTGTCGCACTACCCGTTCCCAATATAGGAATATTGTGCTCTGTCGCCATTCTTAACAGTTCTTCTTCAGGCTCGATATTGCGTGTGAAGATTATGCAAGGAATACTGTATGAAAAAAGCTTCTCATATACAACTTTCTTATCCGCAGCGCCGACCGTTTCGAGATACGAACTCTCTACTCGTCCTATAAGCTGAACTCTCGTCTCCTGAAAGAAATCGAAAAAGCCCGTAAGCTGTAATGCCAGACGGTTAACGTCGGACTCCGTAACAAAGCACTCCTCGATATTAACCGAAGGAGTAAAATTATGCAATTGAAAGTGCTCGACAAGTGCGCTTATTCTTAACGGTTCCATAACTTCATCCTTCTAAAAAAGCCCATAAACCCATATATTAAAATTGTATCACAACGTACGCATATAATCAAATACTGATTGCGCAGACGGTTTATTGAATCCGGGAACTTTTATAATGTCCTCAAGACTTGCCTTCTTAAGTTCCTCTATCGATTCGAATGCCTTCATAAGCTCGCGTCTTCTCTTTGCGCCTACGTTTGGTATGTCATCAAGTATTGAGTGTACCTGATTCTTTCCGCGAAGCATTCTGTGATACTCGATTGCAAATCGGTGTGCCTCATCCTGAATTCTGGTAAGTAACTTAAAGCCTTCGGATGCTGTATCTATCGGCATCTCCACGCCTTTAAAATATATACCTCTGGTTCTGTGGTTATCATCCTTAACCATACCCGCTATCGGAATATCAAGCTTAAGCTCCGAGATTACGCGCTCGGCAACATTAACCTGTCCCTTGCCGCCGTCCATGAAAATAACATCCGGAAAACGTGTGAAGCTGCCATA
>JAGAAH010000186.1 GCA_017615375.1 Lachnospiraceae bacterium
GGCAGAATTAAATTAGGAGAATAGGGTTTCATGAAAGTTTTGATAGTCGGAAGCGGCGGCAGAGAGCATGCCATCGCATTAGCTGTAAGCAAGTCTGAAAAAGTTGATAAAATCTATTGCGCACCGGGTAATGCCGGAATCGGTACGATCGCAGAGCTTGTGCCGATTAAAGCTATGGAATTTGATGCACTCGCAGATTTTGCCGAGAAGGAAAAGATTGACCTTACCATAATCGGTATGGACGATCCGCTTGTTGGCGGCGTCGTTGACGTATTCGAAAGCCGCGGTTTGCGTGTGTTCGGTCCTAATAAGGCGGCCGCAATTTTGGAAGGAAGCAAGGCTTTTTCCAAGGACTTAATGAAGAAGTATAATATTCCGACGGCCGGCTATGAGACTTTTGATGATGCCGATGCAGCAATCGATTATTTAAAAAGCGCCAAATTGCCAATAGTACTTAAGGCAGATGGTCTTGCATTGGGCAAAGGCGTACTTATATGCAATACTATGGGCGAAGCACTTGAGGGTGTTCGTGAGATTATGCTCGATAAGAAATTCGGTGCCGCAGGTGCACGTCTTGTTATAGAAGAGTTTATGACGGGACGCGAAGTGTCTGTTCTTTCATTCTGCGACGGAACAACCATTAAGACCATGACATCCGCGCAGGACCATAAGAGAGCAGAAGACGGAGATAAGGGTTTAAATACCGGCGGTATGGGAACTTTTTCACCGAGTCCGTTCTACACGGATGAGATAGATAAGATTTGCCAAGAGAAAATCTATAAGCCGACTGTTGCGGCAATGAAGGCAGAAGGCCGTGAGTTTAAGGGAATTATCTTCTTTGGTCTTATGCTGACAAAAGACGGCCCTAAGGTTTTGGAATACAATGCGAGATTCGGAGACCCGGAGACACAGGTTGTATTACCGAGAATGAAAAATGATATAGTTGAAGTTATGGAAGCTTGTATTGATGGCAAACTTGATACGGTTAATCTTGAGTTTGAAGATAATGCCGCGGTATGCGTGGTACTTGCTTCGAAAGGATACCCTGTATCCTATGAAAAGGGGTTTGAGATTAAGGGATTATCCAATTTTGACGGAAAAAGTGATATGTTCTGCTTCCATGCGGGAACCGCGATTAAAGACGGTAAGTTCGTAACAAACGGAGGAAGAGTCCTTGGCGTTACCGCTACGGCACCTACTTTGAAGGAAGCAAGAGCCAAGGCCTACGAGGCAACAAAACTTGTTGACTTTGACAATAAGTATATGCGAAATGATATAGGTCAGGCTTTTATGGATTAATCGCTATTATCGTTTTAATTGAAATACTCTTGTAATATTTGTGAATTTTAGTTAAAATAAAATTTGGGATTTAATATTTTTCAGATATTCCGGTTTCTTTTTCGGCTTTCCGACTAATTGACGGGAGGTTATAAATGAAACGGACTATTGTGTTTTTGATGTTGTTATTGCTGATTCTTTCGGGATGCGGAAGCAAAGAGGCGGTAATTAACGAAGAATATGAGCCGGAAGAAGCTTTCGGTGAAGAGCTTTTATCCGACAAGACAAGTGTTATTGTGGCACAGATAGACGGTGCGGTTAATAATCCGGGTGTATATGAGCTTAACGACGGCGACAGGGTTAATGACCTTGCGGCAGCGGCGGGAGGCATGACGGAGGATGCAGCGCTTGAGAGTATCAATCTTGCCGAGTATGTTGCGGACGGTATGAGATATCATATCATGACCGTTAAGGAATACGAGGCGGCAAGCGGCAGCGCGTCTGCAAAGATTAACATTAACACCGCAAGTGCAGAACAGCTTATGACTCTTGCCGGTATAGGTGAATCCAAGGCTAAGAGCATTGTTGAATACAGAAAGAAGAACGGACTTTTTAAGTCGGTGGAAGATCTTCTTAAGGTATCGGGGATTAAGAGGGGAACGTTGGATAAGATATTGGATGATATAACGGTATAGCGAGAGGCGAGAAAATGGCGAAGAGAGTTCTTGTAGTTGATGATGAGAAGTTAATAGTTAAAGGAATAAAGTTCAGTCTCGAACAGGACGGAATGGATGTGGACTGCGCATATGACGGAGAGGAAGCGCTCGAATATGCGAAGAATAATTCATACGATATGGTCTTGCTTGACGTTATGTTGCCGAAAATGGACGGTTTTCAGGTATGCCAGGCCATAAGAGAATTCTCGGATATGCCGATTGTTATGCTTACCGCTAAGGGCGATGATATGGATAAGATATTGGGCCTTGAGTACGGATGCGACGATTATATCACCAAACCTTTCAATATATTGGAAGTTAAGGCCAGAATTAAGGCCATAATGAGAAGAACAACTTCGGTTAAAACGAAGGAAGAAGATCCGGCGATTATAGAATCGGGAGATCTTAAGCTCGACTGCGATTCAAGACAGTTATTCGTTCTTGGTAAGGCAGTTAATTTGACAGCAAAGGAATTTGACCTTTTGGAGCTTTTGGTTAAGCATCCGAATAAGGTTTATTCAAGAGAGAAATTATTGGAGCTTATCTGGGGACAGGATTATCCGGGCGACGAGAGAACGGTTGATGTTCACGTAAGGCGATTAAGAGAGAAAATCGAGCCTAATGCCAGTGAACCTAAGTACGTCCATACCAAGTGGGGAGTAGGATATTATTACGCATAAGTTCAAGGATTAATTATGTCAGGTAAGTTTTCTTTACGAAGATTAAGCAGTATCAAGCTTAAAATATTCATATTGCTCGTTGTCTTCAGTATCATACCGCTTGTTATATT
Organism: Lachnospiraceae bacterium; assembly: GCA_017615375.1. Lineage (GTDB taxonomy): Bacteria > Bacillota > Clostridia > Lachnospirales > Lachnospiraceae > XBB1006. The sequence continues at coordinate 2,785 of JAGAAH010000186.1, forward strand.
GCGGTATGGTATTCTTATGAACTTTGTTAATCACGAAGTTGAGATGAAGACAATTGAGATCACGTCACAGTCCAAGTTACTTGCAACGCATATAGCGTCGACGGGTTATCTGGACGATCCGACATCGGAAGTTATCAATGCCGAATTATCACAATTATCAAATATTTACGATGGCCGTGTAATGATCGTTGACAGGTCTTATACGATTATTAAAGATACGTATAAAATGGATGAGGAAAAAGTTATTACATCCAAGGCCGTTGTTGAAAGTTTTGACGGTAAGGTTAATTCATACTATGATCCGGATTATCTGTACATCGGTCTTACCATACCGATTATAGATATCGAATCCGCGACTCCTTACGGAGTATTGATAGTTAACGTATCTTCCGAAAGCATAATAGAAGATAGGGATTATTATGCGGCACAGGCAGACCTTATCATGCTTATAGTGGCGATAGTTGCGTTTTGTCTTGCGCTTTTCTTCTCACAGATTCTTGTATATCCTATCGTAAGATTGCGTCGCAAGCTTAATGAAAGAAGACATGGTATTATCGACGAAGAATTGCATGTTAAGGGAAGCTATGAGGCAGAGCTTCTTTGTGAAGAGATTAATGGTGTATTTAAGAATATGAAGACTTTGGACGAGTCCCGTCAGGAATTCGTATCCAATGTCTCACACGAGCTTAAGACTCCGATTACATCCATGAAGGTATTGGCGGATTCGCTTCTTGCGGATGAGAATACGCCTGCCGAGCTTTA
>JAGAAH010000187.1 GCA_017615375.1 Lachnospiraceae bacterium
CTTTTATGGAGCTTGCAAAGAGTTCATTGCAGACATTTTTAAATGCAATGACTTATAACGATAAGACAATATATCCTGTAGCAAGTATGAACGACAAGGATTTCCAGAATCTTATGGAAGTATACCTTGATGCAGTGTTCAGACCTAATATCTATAAGTATGAAGAGATATTCAAGCAGGAAGGCTGGCATTACGAATTAGAGAAGAAAGAAGACCCGATTACAATTAACGGTGTCGTATACAGCGAGATGAAGGGCGCTTTTTCCGCATTGGACGAGCATCTTGACGAGAATATTAACAGAAACTTATTCCCGGATAACACATATTCAAAGTGTTCGGGTGGAGATCCGCTCTATATTCCTGACCTTACACGTGAATACTATCTTGATTTCCACAGAAGATATTATCATCCGTCAAACTCATACATCTACCTCTACGGTAAGATGGATATGACGGAGAAGCTTCTTTATATCGATAAGGAGTACTTAAGCAAGTACGACAGATTAGAGATTGATTCAGAGATTAAGCTTCAGAAGGAATTTGCAGCACCGAAGGATGTTACGGCAGAGTATCCAATCTCTTCCGAAGAAGATCCTAAGGGCAAGACAGTATATGCGTACGCATCACTTATAAGCGATGCTACTTTCGATCCTGAGATGCGTGTAGCCATGGATGCAATCGATTATATCCTTATGAATGCACCGGGTGCGGTACTTAAGCAGGCACTCCTTGATGCAGGCATCGGTAATGATGTCAGCGGTTACTTCTCGACATATAAGAGACAGAGTTCATATATGCTTTGGACCAAGAATGCCAAGGAAGGTGAGCTTGATAAGTTTAAGAAGGTTATTAGAGATACTTTGGAAGACCTTCTTAAGAAGGGACTTAATAAGAAGAGTATAGAAGCATACTTAAACAGAGCAGAGTTTAACTTTAAAGAGCAGGATGCAGGACATATGCCTAAGGGCTTATTGCTTATAGATGCTTCATTCGAGACACTTCTTTATGATGATGATAAGCCGTTTACATTACTTGATCTTTCAAACGTATACGATGCATTAAGAAAGAAGCTTAAAGAGACTACATACTTTGAAGACCTTATAAGAAAGTATTTAATCGAGAATAATCATGCTATATATCTTACTATGAAGCCATGTCCGGGTATGACTGCAAAGCAGGATGAAGAGCTTGCTAAGAAGCTTGCGGATGTTAAGGCTAAGATGTCTGATGCAGAGATAGAAGAGCTTATTAAGAAGACGGCAGCACTTAAGCAGTATCAGACAGAGCCGTCAAGCCCTGAAGATATCGCCAAGATTCCGGTATTAAAGAGAAGTGATATCAAGAAAGAATGCGAACCTGTAGTCAATAATATCGAGAAGGTTGACGGAAAGGATGTTATCTGGAACGATATCGAGACTAACGGTATAGGTTATCTTTCATTAATGTTTGAGATTAAGGACCTTCCGCTTAAGTTGTATCCTTATATCGGTTTACTTAAGGACTTATTTACAATGCTTGATACCGATAAGCATACATATGCGGACTTAAGCAGCGAGATTGATTTCCATACCGGTGGAATCTCTGCGGATGCCAAGTTCATACCTACAAAGGACGGAAAGTCACGCGGATTCTTTACCATTAAGGCAAGCGCTTTATATGAGAAGCTTGACATTGCGGCAGAACTCATTAAAGAAGTTGTCGGTACAACCAAGTATGAGTCCGATAAGAGAGTTAAAGAGCTTATCTTGGAAGGCGTGTCCAGAATGAGCGAAGGTATCGCTGCAGCAGGTCATATGTACAGTATGAAGCGTGCAGGTTCTTATGTATCTGAAATTGAGTACAAGAACGAACTTATAAGCGGTATTGATTATTACTACTTCATTAAGGATTTGTCTGAGCACTTCGACGAGAAGAAGGAAGAAGTATACAGAAGCTTAAGAGAGACTGCGGAATACATCTTTGATGAGAAGTTCCTTATCCCGGCAATTATCTGCCGTAAGGAAGCATTCAATAAGATGGATGGTATAATTAAGACGGTTAAGCCTGTACTTAAGGGCTCGGGCAAGACATACGAGAAGGAAGAGGTTAAGTTAGAGGTTAAGAACGAAGCAATTACAACATCTTCAAGAGTTCAGTATGATGCATTAAGCGGTAGCTACAAGGCACACGGATATAACTTTAACGGTGCATTAAGAGCTTTGGTCGGCGCAGTCAATAACGATAATCTCTACATCAATGTCCGCGTTAAGGGCGGCGCATATGGAGTATTCATGGTAGTTGACAGATTCGGAGCGCTTTCATTCGGCTCATACCGTGATCCTAACATCAAGAAGACGTATGAAGCATATAACGAAGTGCCTAAGTTTATCGAAGAGCTTAACGCAGACGAAGGCACAATGACGAAGTACGTGCTTGGCGCAATCGGAAAACTCGACAGACCGATGTCACCTGCAATGAAGGGTGGTTACAGTGCAGGTGCTTATCTTGCCGGTCTTACGACTGCTGATTACCAGAAAGAGCGTGACGAATTAATCAATGCAACATTGGATGACTTAAAGAAGTTCGCCCCGATGGTAAGAGATGTACTTAAGGATAACAATATCTGCGTAATCGGTAATGAGGATAAGATTAAAGAAGATAAGGATATCTTTAAGACAATAAGAAAGCTTTAATATACGCATAGGATATATAAATTAATACATAGATATGAGGGAGAGGCAATGCCTCTCCCGAGTGTCGTTAAATATGGTATTGGAAAGAAAGGCAAGTATGCAGGAATTAAAATCAGGATTTGCAACGATTATAGGACGTCCGAATGTAGGTAAGTCCACACTTATGAATAAGATAATAGGACAGAAGATTGCGATTACATCCAATAAGCCGCAGACGACGAGAAATAAGATTCAGACCGTCTATACGGATATGGAGAAGGGACAGATAGTCTTCAGCGATACGCCGGGTATTCATAAGGCCAATAATAAGCTTGGAGAATACATGGTGGAAGTTGCAGAGCATTCGCTTCGTGACATGGACGTTATATTATTTCTTGTAGAGCCTACTAACTACGTGGGTGCCGGTGAGAAACATATAATCGAGGTTATTAAGAAAAGCAATATTCCGGCAATTCTTGTAATTAATAAGATAGGTTCGGTGAAGAAGGAAGAACTTCTTTCATTTATCGATACATACCGCAAAGAATATGAATTTGACGACATCGTGCCTGTATCCGCAAAGACGGGTGAAAATGTCGATGAGCTTATAGATGTTATATTTAAGTACCTTCCGTACGGACCGATGTTCTACGATGAAGATACCATAACGGATCAGCCGGAAAAGCAGATAGTTGCAGAGATGATTCGTGAAAAAGCGCTTCATGCTCTTAACGAAGAAGTGCCGCACGGCATTGCCGTAACGGTAGATGTTATGAAGAAGCGTAAGGGACAGAAAGTTATGGATATCGATGCCACGATTATCTGCGAACGTGATTCTCATAAGGGAATAATCATAGGAAAAGGCGGAGAGATGCTGAAAAAAATCGGCACCAACGCAAGATACGAGATAGAGAAGATGCTTGAGATGCAGGTTAACCTGAAACTCTGGGTTAAGGTTAAGAAGAACTGGAGAGACAACGACGTTCTTATGAAGAACTTCGGATATGACAAGAAGAGGATTGACGAGTAGTTAATGAGCGAGCGGATTACTGCTACGGGTATGGTGCTTATGTCTACACCCGTAGGTGATTACGACAAGAGAATAGTATTGCTTACTCGTGACATGGGCAGGATTACCTGCTTCGCGCGTGGGGCAAGGAGACAGAATTCTGCGTTACTTGCCGGAACGAATCCTTTTGCATTCGGCGAATTCGAGATGTTCGTCGGCAGAGATTCTTATACCATAGTTAAGGCGAATATCAAGGAATACTTTAGGGAGCTTACCATAGATCCGGACCTTGCTTCCTACGGATTTTACTTCCTTGAGATAGCCAACTACTATACGAGAGAGAATCTTGACGGGTCCGACATGCTTAAACTTATATATGTCTCGATTAAAGCGCTTTTATCGGAAAAGCTTGATTTCATACTGGTACGACGGATATTCGAGCTTAAGGCCATGCAGTTAAACGGAGAATATCCGGTAATCAAAGATGACGAGCCATATCTTGAAGCAACGAAGTATGCGTTTAAGTATGTGACAAGTTCGAAGATTGAGAGATTATTTACGTTTACGGTTCTGCCGGATGTATTGGAAGAGATGGGAGACATCATAGATTCCTTTATGGATAAGCACATAGACAGAAAATTTAATTCTTTATCATTGCTTCATTTACAAATAGACCAAGATAATGTATAATAACTCTTTGTGATTTGGAGGAAGTGGTTATATGAAGAAAATTAGCATAACCTTAATTATAAGCTTAATACTTGTACTTCTTGTAGGATGCGGCTCCGGAATTAAGACGGATGAGAGCGCAATCAGTGTTAAGAAGAATGGTAAGATTACAGGGGTAAGTATCGAAGCTTTCGATAAGAGCTATTATAGCGAAGAAGAATTATCCGATTTTGTCGAGAAGACAATTAAGGAATATCAGCAGGAAAATGGCGACTCGTCGGTTAAGCTTGAAAGTCTTAAGGTAGAAGAGGGTAAGGCTACGCTTTACATTAACTATGAGACACCGACAGACTATGCAAAGTTTAACGGGGAAGAGCTTTTTGTCGGAACGATTCTTGATGCGATGGCCGCAGGGTACAATCTTGATACGACATACTATGAAGTAAGCGGAACAACATTGGGTACGGCTACAAGTATAGATTTAATCGACGATGACTACAAGGTTGTAATCGTAAAAGAAAAGATTAGAGTTATAGTTCCGGGTAAGATTAAGTTTGTGTCGGATAATCTCACGATAATCGATAAGAATACCGTTACACCTACGAATAAGAATGCTACGGGATATTCTATAATTATATATAAATAGGTAATTAAAAGGATGCTTAATCAGCATCCTTTTTGTTATATATGCTTAAGTCGGGGAGAGAAAATTTGTCAACTTTGTTAAA
>JAGAAH010000188.1 GCA_017615375.1 Lachnospiraceae bacterium
TATTCTGCTTACTTACACCTGTAGTTGCAACCCATGGTGCAGCAATAATCGGATCTCTTGCAAAAGTTCTTATTTGTGCATCTGTATGTTATCTGCTTCATGCAATTATTGTATATTCAATCGCAGTTGCTACACTTGGCAAGATGAACCCGCTTAAGTTCTTTAAGGGAATGCTTCCTGCAATCATGTTCGCATTTTCCAGCGCTTCATCGGTAGGTACACTTCCTCTTAACATGGAATGTACAGAGAACCTTGGAGCATCCAAGGAAGTATCAAGTTTCGTTCTTCCGCTCGGTGCAACAATTAACATGGACGGAACAGCTATCTATCAGGGCGTATGTGCAATATTCATCGCTTCCTGTTACGGAATCAACCTTTCATTAGGACAGATGGTTACTATCGTTCTTACAGCAACTCTTGCATCAATCGGTACAGCAGGTGTACCGGGTGCAGGTATGGTAATGCTTTCGATGGTTCTTGCATCCGTAGGACTTCCAATCGAAGGTATCGCACTTGTTGCAGGTGTTGACAGAATCTTTGATATGGGTAGAACAACACTCAATATCACAGGTGATGCTTCTTGTGCAGTAATCGTATCCAATATTATGAAAAAACGTGAAACTAAGAAAAATGCTTAATAAGTGCATTGACAGACAATTGTATTGAATTAGATACAAAAATGCGAAAATACTGTGTATCTTATTGGAATTGAAATAAAAAAGCGTTATCATATAGTGCGACGAATATCTATATTCGTCGCACTATTTTCATGGAAGGCATGGTGACACTTATGAAAAAGAAACATTTTAATTTGGCACTTAAGATTTTGCCGATGCTTGCAATCGGTTTGCTTTTATTAAGCTGTGCAAACATTATTCAGTCGAAGAAATGTATTAAAGATGAAGTACTTGATACAATTTCGCAGGAAGATGAAAAGCTTGTAGAAGCATATCGTATGCAGTTTGAGTATATTCGCAATACTGTTCCTTCATCGCAGCTTATTCCTGCATTCCAGAGCGCAATCGATGAAATTGCAGCAGCAAATGATTTTGCATATGTACTTTTTATGCAGGATGTTGACGGTCAGGTTACTGCAATGGCGCATTCCAATCACGATAGAGTAGGTCTTGTACTTGACGATGCAGGTTCCATAGCAGCAGCAAGAGACGGAGAGAAGTATTGCGATTATTATACTTCCGATACATGGGGCCTTGTACTTGATGTTCTTTCTCCTATGTATGATGGTGGCAGCGTTGTCGGTGCCGTTAATATAGGTGTTAGAGTAGATGAAGATACAGTTGATGACCTTATAGCAGATGAAGTTACAAAAATGGCAATTGTCAGCAGTATTATAATGATAGTAGCACTTGTACTCATGGTACTTTATATGTACTTCGTTGTTATTATCCCGATAAGAAAGTCAACTGCTTCACTTAATACCATTATTGAAGACCTTGAAAATGATAGAGGCGACTTCAGCAAGCAGGTATATATCAGTGGTAATGATGAGGTCGGCGACCTTGGAAACGGTGTTAACAAATTTATGGGCGTATTGTCCGATATGGTACATAAGATTAAGTCCGTATCTTCAACCGTAAATACAGTTAATAATGATATTACCGGTGCGGTAACCAAGTCTAATGACAGCGCAACCAATATCTCTGCTGCAACAGAAGAATTACACGCAGCAATGGAAGGTGTTGGAGCAGCTACTGAACAGATGATGGCATCATCCCTTGAAGTTAAGAATAAGGTTGAGCAGATTGTATCCGAGACTCAGGAAGGAACGGATTATGTAGGCAAGATGCAGGGCAGAGCTACCAAGATTAAGAAAGAATGCGTAGAGAAGCAGGAAAGCATCAGAGGAAACCTTGAAAAGAGCAGATCGTCACTTGAAGGTGCAATCGAAGCAGCAAGAAAGGTTGATGAGATTACCGAACTTTCAAATGACATTCTTTCAATTGCATCACAGACTAACTTACTTGCGCTTAATGCTTCAATAGAGGCAGCAAGAGCGGGCGATGCGGGCAGAGGATTCGCAGTCGTTGCAGAAGAAATCTCCAAGCTTGCGGATAGCTCCAAGGATACGGCTACTAACATTCAGACGATTTCGGGTTCTGTTGTCGAAGCGGTTGAAAACCTTATGAGCAGTTCTTCGGAACTTATCAGCAGTATGAGTGATGTTATCGAGAATGATTATGAAGAATTCAAGGAAATGGGCGACAATTACTATGCAGATGCCGACGAAGTACAGAAGTTCTTCAATAAGTTCATAAGTGACGCCGAGATGATTAGCGGTGCAATGAACGAGATGACGCATGCAATCGGTAATGTTAACGATAACATTTCGCAGTGTGCGGTTAATACAAGTGAAATTGCCGATACTGCAGAGAGAATGGTTCATGAAATGGCGGGAATCATTGATTCAAGTAATGCCAACAGCGCTAATTTCAAGGAACTTATCAAAGAAACAGAGAAGTTTATTTAATAAGTGTCTAAAATATATGGCCGGGGGTATTTGCCCCCGGCTTTTTTGTATGGTATATTATAGGTATGTTTTCACCATGGGGGATGAAAGATGTTATATAACGATTTTAAGGAATTGTCATTATCGCGATTGGGCTTTGGTCTTATGAGACTGCCTTTAAACGAAGACAAGACCATTAATAAAGAAGAGACGTTTAAGATGGTTGATTATGCGATGAATCATGGTATTAATTACTTTGATACCGCATATCCTTATCATGAGGGCGATTCCGAGCTTGTAATCGGTGAGGCGCTTTCAAGATACGAGAGAGACACTTTTTGCCTTGCAACCAAGTATCCGGGACATCAGACGAATACGAGCTATAATCCTGCCGAGATTTTTGAGGATCAGCTTAAAAAGTGCAAGGTTGATTACTTTGATTTCTATCTTCTCCATAATGTATGCGAGAAGTCGATTGATACATATCTTGACGAGAGATGGAATATTATCCCTTATTTTATAGAAATGAGAAAGCAAGGAAAGATTAAGCACCTTGGCTTTTCATCGCACGCAGGCATTGATTGCCTTAAGGATTTCCTCAACAAGTGGGGCGACGAAATGGAATTCTGCCAGATACAGTTTAACTACCTTGATTATACACTGCAGAAAGGCAAGGAAAAGCTCGAAATCCTGGAAAAGTGCAATATTCCTGTGTGGGTTATGGAGCCACTCCGTGGCGGCAAGCTTGCAAACTTAGATGAGAGTCTTGCAAAGAAGCTTGACGGCAGAAACCCTGCGGCGGAAGCTTTTAGATTCATCGCATCATTCCCGAATATTAAGGTAATCTTAAGCGGAATGAGCACGTATTCGCAGATGGTTGATAATGTTGCCACATTCGAGAATTACGAGCCGATGAATAAGGAAGAGGCAGATGTACTTCTTGAGATTGCGGAAGACCTTAAGCAAGGCGTTCCTTGTACGGCGTGCAGATATTGTGTTAATAATTGCCCGATGGGTCTTGATATACCGGCGTTACTTAATGCATATAATGATATAGCCGTTAATAAAAGCGCTTTTACGCCGGCCATGTATCTTCAGGCACTACCGGAAGATAAGCGCCCGACGGCTTGTGTAGGATGCGGTGCGTGCGCTATGGCATGTCCTCAAAAGATAGATATTCCGAAGGCTATGTCGGAGATGGCAGATTTGATGCCGCAGCTTCCTGACTGGGATGCTATTTGTAAGGAAAGAAACATTAAGGCAAGAGAGAAAATGCTTGCAAGACAGAAAAGTAACTAAAGGATAAGGAGCATATAGATGGAACAATTCGTATACGGCGTGGACGTCGGAGGCACAGGTACCAAGATAGGATTATTTAACGGCAAGGGGTTCCTTAAAGATACCGTTGTAATCGAGACAAGAACAGAGAATAAAGGTGTATACATTCTTCAGAATATTAAGACAGCGCTTTTTGACAATATGAATAAGCATGGCATCAAGCCTGCACAGGTTAAAGGCGTGGGCGTCGGAGTACCGGGCCCTGTGTTAAGCGACGGTACGGTATTAAAGTGCGTGAATCTCGGATGGGATGTATTTAATGTAGCAAAGCAGTTGCAGATTATTACGGGACTTACGGTTAAGGCCGGCAATGATGCCAATGTAGCCGCATTAGGAGAAGTTTATAGAGGCGGCGGTCAGGGATATAACAGCATATTGCTCGCAACGCTCGGAACGGGAATCGGCGGTGGCGTTATAATCAATGGCAAGATCGTTGAGGGTGCTACGGGTTCCGCGGGTGAAATCGGACATATAACGGTTAATCCGAGTGAGCATGAATTATGCTCTTGCGGAAGAAGAGGATGCTTTGAGCAGTACGCTTCCGCAACCGGTGTCGTTAAGCTTATGAAGAAGTATCTTCTTACACATCCTGATGACAGTGTACTTCGTTCTATGGAGAAGTATACTGCAAAAGAGATATATGATGCGGCAAAGAACGGTGATGCGGCTGCGCTTGAAGTTGTCAAGAATGTCGGTGAGATTATGGGAACGGCATTTGCCAAGATAGCAACGGTTCTTAATCCTGAGGCAATAGTCCTTGGCGGCGGAATGGCAAAGGCAGGACAGATTCTTATTGACTCGCTTCTTCCGAGCTTTAAGGCTAACGTATTCCATGCAGCAAAAAATACCGATTTTAAGCTTGCTACGCTTGGAAATCTGGCCGGAATATACGGAAGCGCAAAGATGATATTTGATGAATAGAAGATTAATTCATACTTTTTAATAATTTGCTTTCATTTTGAAAAAAAGTGTGATATTATTGTAATAATAAGAAAAGTATAGACAATTTTTTTAAATTCTTTGAAAGTATGTCCTACATACAAGATGTGAACAATGTTATGGAAGAACAGAAAGCAGGCTTTGTAGTGTCCGGTTATGTATTTGATGACGAGGAGACTGCAAAGAAAGCCGAAAAAGAGATTGCAGGCGTTGCCTATATTAAGAATAAGCTCGATATGCAAGACCCTGAAGCTGTGCTTTCGGTATACAACAGGGTTGTAAAGGACAAGATGTTCTCGACTCCGGTAGGTTATGAATACCTCACGGAGCTTGTTGCATTTCTCGAACAATCTGATTCTATTGCCAAGGACAGAATTCTTCCAATCGGGTTTGAACCTAAGATTGTTCGCGAAGACAGCAAAGAAGAACCTTCGAAAGAGATACTTAAGAAGGAAGAAAAGAATAAGGAAGCTGCCGGAGGGGATCGAATCGATAGATTACGCGGCGGTTTGGTGACATCTCTTATTGTGAATGTTATATTGGTGCTTGCAATTGTGGCAATGTTCATTTTGGTTAGCAAGTCGGATGTGCCGACCATAATTGATTATGAGAATAAGCTTATTGACCGTTATGAAGAGTGGCAGAAGAGCTTGGAAGAACGTGAGGCAATCATAAGAGACTATGAAGAAAAGTATAACATCGATAATGGTTTTACTGCGCATTAGCGCATAGAATAAAGGCTTTAAGGAAATGGAGATAGGAATATGGATAAAGTTAAAGTTCTTGTTGTTGACGACGAAGCGCTTATGAGAAAGCTCGTTAAAGACTTTCTTCTCAAGAAAGAGTATGAAGTTGTAGAAGCAGAAGATGGTGAGCAGGCACTTGATATTTTCTACTCGGATAAGTCGATATCACTTATTATTCTCGATGTTATGATGCCTAACATGAATGGTTGGCAGGTATGTCGTGAGATAAGAGAGACATCCAAGGTGCCGATTATTATGCTTACAGCTAAAGCGACAGAAAATGATGAATTACAGGGATTCGAACTCGGCGTTGACGAATATATTTCAAAGCCGTTTAGTCCGAAGATTCTTGTTGCGCGTGTAGATGCGCTTCTTAGAAGATCGAATAAGATTGATACCAATGATGTATTGGATTACGGCGGAATCGTTATTAACCGTGCGGCACATGAAGTAACGGTTGATGATAAGCCTATAGAATTAAGCTTCAAGGAGTATGAGCTTTTAAGCTTCTTCCTTGAGAATGAAGGAATTGCTTTATCACGTGAGAAGATTCTTAATAACGTATGGAATTATGATTATTTCGGAGATGCGAGAACAATCGATACTCACGTTAAGAAATTAAGAAGTAAGATCGGCGCAAAGGGTAACTATATCAAGACCATCTGGGGAATGGGATATAAGTTTGAGGTTTCCGAGCGCTAATAATAAAGAAGGCGGTTAAGTATCTTGAAGAAGAGAGTTTTGGTATTATTTTTATGTCTGATACTTATCTTTTCATGTACGGGTTGCGGCCCGGAGAAGTTAATTTCGCTCACCGACAGTGAGCGTGATCAGATTGTCTCTTTTTCTGCACACCTTATCGGCGAATTTAATCGTCAGATGTCGGAAGGATATACGTCATTAAGCTATGGTCAGCTTAAGGCTATTAATGACAGTATGAAAAATGATAATGATAACACCCCGGATCCTTTCATTCCGGATGAGCCTGATGATGATGACGACGATAATAACGGCGGCGGAGGCTCGGGTGAAGATATTAATGTTAACGGCACGACAACACTTACAGACGTGGTAGGAATAGCAGGACTTACCGCAAAGTATGTTGAGTATAAGGTGGCTGAAGATTATTATGAACGAAGCGTATCCGTTCCGGCAGTTGACGGAAAGTTCTATGTTATTGTAAGAGTCGACATAACGAATACTACCGATAAAGCCATTGAATGTAATTTGATTAATAAGACGCTTGATATATATGTTTCTGTTAATAACGGCAGCAAGAAATATTCGGCAGTGGCAACTTTTGCAACTATGGATTTTGTAAGTTTTACGGAGACCATCGGCGCAGGAGAGACGGCGGAGACGCTTATCTTCTTTCTGGTTGACAATATAGAGACAGAGGACGTTACATCCATCAAGATGTTCAGCAAGAATGGCGATAGTGCCAAAACAATTGCTACCAATTAGTGAAAATTTTCGTAAATTGTGATTTTTTGATATTAGGTATGCTATAATACCATTAATTAAGGCAACAATGTCAAGGAGGGTTCCCATGGAGACAAATATACTCTTAGAAAATGGTACAAATGAGGTTGAAATACTTGAATTTACATTAGATGATAATCATTATGGTATCAATGTGGCCAAGATAAGAGAGATTCTTACTTACCAGCCGGTTACTCCGGTTCCTAATTCACATTATTGTGTAGAAGGAATCTTTATGCCGCGTGATACAATGATTACAGTTATAAGCCTTCGCGAGAGTCTCGGACTTAAGCCGAGCGGAGCTGATGGTTTATTTATCATTACCAATTTTAATAAGTTAAATATCGCTTTCCATGTTGATAAGGTTATAGGTATTCATAGAATCTCCTGGGCAGACATTAACACTCCTGACTCTACGATTAATGCAGAGAATAAGGGCGTATCTACAGGTGTAGTTAAGTTTGATGACAAGCTTGTAGTTATCCTTGATTTTGAGAAGATCGTTACTGATATAAGCCCTGATACAGGACTTCGTGTCAGCGATATAGAGAACTTCGAAGGAAGAGACAGAGGCGAGTGCCCGATTATTATCGCAGAAGATTCTCCGATGCTCGGAAGAATGATTACCGATTGCTTAAAGAAGTCGGGTTATAGACAGCTTAGACTTTGCGAGAATGGTCAGGTTGCATGGGATCAGCTTAACGAGTGGAAGAAAGCAGGCACACTTTACAAGAACGCAAAGTGTATCATTACCGATATCGAGATGCCGGTAATGGATGGCCACAGACTTACCAAGCTTTGTAAGGAAGATGACGAGATTAGAGCTATTCCGCTTGTAATATTCTCTTCACTTGTTAATGAAGAAATGAGAAGAAAAGGTGAAGCTCTCGGTGCAGACGCACAGCTTACCAAACCGGAAATCGGTATGTTGGTATCAGCTATCGACGGACTTATCGATAAGAGCAATTTGCCTAAGTAATTGTGATTTACGTGCCTCAAAGCATCCTTCGTAGTATGGGGTGCTTTGGGGTTTTTCTATTTTGATTATGAGAATGATTAGGGAGGTGGAATAATCTTGGGTAAGGAAAGCGAAGACTATTTGGACAGTTTACTTAATGCCGTGCAAGAAGAAGTTCCACATAATACGGTTGATATGGCCGATGAGGCTAATCTTTCCGAAGACAATCTCGAGGAAGATGTTTTCGAGCAGAAGAGGCCTTCAAGAAAAGAAAAGATAAGAAAGCATAAGAGGGATGCAAGTGATGCATTCCTTGCTGAGTTTGAAAAAGAGTTGATGGAATCGGATACAGGGGAATATCTTTCAGACTTGGATCTTGATTTTGCAATGGAGGATAAAAGCGCTCCCGAGAACTTCGATATAGAACCGGAAGTTAATGCAGAATCGGAAGTATACGCACAACCGGAAGCTCAGGAGACAATTGAAAGTGCTGCTCCTGAAGTAAATGATATAAGCTTTGACATGCCGATGGAAGAAGAGCCGGCGGTTGAAACGACGACAGCCAATGAAGACAGCATTATGTCAGGGCTTGATGCGATAATGAATTCGGAAAGCGATACGAGTATTCCGAGTGATCTATTCGGAATGCCTGATGCAGCGGAGGATATTACGGCAAGCGATGTGCCGGGAGTATCAGACGTTATGGAAGAAGCCGGATTTGCGTATGATGATCTGGGATTAGGATTAAATGAAGGCGAGAGTCAGGATGCCGGCACGGAGGGAGTAGCGCCTGTAGGAGACGAGACGTCGGCAGATGATATTATTTCGATGCTTAACGGACTCGGTGAAGGCGATGAAGACCTTAAGGATATAGGCAGTATGCTTTCTGCCGATGAGAATGGCGAAAGTATAATGCCTGAAGGTGAAGATATATCCACCACAGAACTTGCAGGTAATCTTGCAGGACTCGGTTTCGATATTAATATTACCCCGACAGATGATTCTAACGGTGATATAAGAGATATTACGGATGAACGTAATGCGTTGATTAAAGAGGCAGAAGAAAAGAATGCCGAACCGAAGGGCTTCTTGGGTAAGCTTAAAGCGCTTTTATTCGGAGGGGATGATGAAGAAGAGAATCCTAATGTACCGGTAATAGCCAATGCCAAGAAGAAAGACATTGAAGAACTTGCGGGAGAACTTGCCGATGAAGATGCGGATATATTAAGAGCACTTGAAGGCGGCGGAGAAGAATCGACAGAGGAAGCAGTACCGGAGCTCGACGAAAAGGCCAAGAAAGCAAAAGAGAAAGAAGAAAAGAAGAAAGAAAAGGAAGCCAAGAAGAAGGAAAAGGCAGAGAAGAAGGCGGCAGCCAAGGCTGCAAAACCTCCGAAGGTTAAGAAACCTAAGGCACCTAAGGTTAAGAGCAAGCCGCTTCCGAAAAAGCCGGTATTCGTTATACTTTTACTTGCAGCGACCATTCTTTTCGGTACGATATATGTAGGCAAGACTGTCAATTACAGAATGGCAATTCACAAGGCACAGGACTTGTATGCGCAGGGCAAATACGTAGACGCATACAACCTTCTCAATCCGTTGACTATTGAAAAGGATGATGATAAACTTCTCTATAAGAGGGTTAAGATGCTTGCATGTATGCAGGAATTCTACCGTTCTTATGAGGTGCTTGTTGCAAACGGACGTAATGAACTTGCACTTGACAGCCTTGTACGTATGATTGGACATTATGATGTTCAGATTAATGATGCCGGTGCATACGGAATAAGTGCGGAATTAACGGAATATGAAGGAAAGGCCGAAAAGATACTTAAAGAGGTATATCATATTTCTTTTGAAGATGCGATTAATTTATACAAGCAACGAGACAGACAGACATATTCGATAGAACTTATCAAAGTTTTGTTGAGAGCAGGAATATCGTAGGTTTTATTTAGATAAGGAGTGATTTTTATGACAAGGATGTATGGAATTTCTTCAGATGCTATCAGCACGATGTTTTCTAGTTTCGGCGGCACAAACAATAACACAAGTTCGACAGGTAATATACTTGCCAACTATGCTTCTTTAAGAAGCGGCTCATATTATAAGCTTGTTAAGAATTATTATAAGCAGCAGGGAAGCGACGCTAAGACAACATTTAAACAGAAGAATGTGTCGGATGCAAAGAATCTTACAAGCATTAAAGCAGATTCGAAGGAGCTTCTTGATGCTTCTGCGAAGCTTATGGCGACTGATTTTGATGCGAAGACCGATAAGGATCGCGAGAAGGTATATGATAACCTTAAATCATTCGTTGACAACTATAACGATACAATCAAGTCTTCAAAAGATGCAACAGCTACATCCGTACTTTCGGCTGCATCTTCGATGGTTAAGTCGACTGCCGTTAATGCAGGTCTTCTTGGCAAGCTTGGTATCAAGATTAACAAAGATAATACGATGACTCTTGACGAGAGTAAGTATAAAGATGAGAACGGTAAGATGAAGGAAGTTGATATGACGCCGGCTAAGTCGCTTTTCAAGGGCGTTGGTTCGTATGCGCATAATCTTAACGCATCCACATCATACCTTTCGATGTCGGCAACCAATGCGGCATCGCGTGTTACGACATACGGAGACAACGGTCGTTACACCAAGGCTAATGATTTCTCATCAGTATTCGACAATATAGTATAAAAGGGGTATTAAATGTCACTATTGGATAGATTGGCAGACCGACTTTTGGGCATCAAGAAGACTCCGCGCCAATATGTAAGGATAGCAAGTGATTCCGCAAGGAACAGAGCTGCAAATGCCGAACATATGGAGGAATACAGAGAAGTCCGGGCGGAAGTTTTGGACGATGTTATAAAAGCGTCTGACGCGGAGAAAGACTTAAGAAGGGAATTGGATAACACTATGGCAGAAATGATGGAGAAGATAGATGAATTGCAAGGACGCCTTGAGGATTCTATCAAGAAGAGTAGTGACGATAATTATGCAGATTTAAAGGCACATCTTGATGAAGAAATCGGTGCATTTAAGACAGAACTTAAAGACGGAATAGCTTCGATTGAGGACAAGATTCATTCCGAAAATGTCAAGACGTACAGAAATATCCAGGCACTTGTGTCGGATATAGATAAGAAGGCTGCCAAAGAATCTACCATTGATTCCAAGTTCTCGGCTGTTAAGCGTATGCTTGGTGTTACGGTTTGGATGGGACTTTTGACATTTGCGGTTCTTACGATTTTTGTATTGTATAGCATGGGAGTATTTTAATGGGATATTTGGATTTTAAGCCGGGCAATATGCTATATCCTTTGCCGGTAGTTATGGTTAGCACAGGAAGCGATAGCATAAGACCTAATATAATCACGGTTGCCTGGGCAGGAACTATATGTTCCAATCCGCCGATGCTATCCATATCGGTTACAAAAGAGCGCTTTTCGCATGATATTATAAGGGACACGGGAGAATTCGTCGTGAATCTTGTAACGGAAGAGCTTATAAGAGCATGTGACTATTGTGGAGTAAAGTCCGGAAGGGATGTCGATAAGTTCAAGGAAATGAATCTTACCGCAGCACCGTCAAAGGAGGTAAAAGCTCCGCAGATTAAGGAATCACCGGTATCAATCGAGTGTAAGGTCAGGGAGATTAAAGAACTCGGAAGTCATGACATGTTTATTGCGGAAGTGGTTAATGTCCGCGTAAATGACAAATATATGGATGAGAAGAATGTATTTAATCTTAACGAAACGGGACTTGTGACATATTCGCACGGAACCTACTTTACGTTAGGAAAGAAAGTCGGTACTTTCGGTTTCTCGGTAAGAAAAGATAAGAAATAAGGCATAATTAAAGCGGTACGTATATTACGTATCGCTTTTTTATTATTGAACCAGCATATCCATAAGATATGCGAAGACATCATCGCTTTTGGATTTGAAATTTTCGCAGATTACTTCGGCCTGTTCAAGTCCGACCGCGTTGAAATCAAGTTCGAATACTATTACGTTATTGGTCTTAATCTGACAGCGTACGGCGTATTGATTGCCGCGGATATTGTAATATTCCGCATCAACGACCGTATCTTTCTTAAGAGATATATCATGATTCTTGTAATAGTCCAA
>JAGAAH010000189.1 GCA_017615375.1 Lachnospiraceae bacterium
CTTCGATCCTTCAATATATACCTCGCCAGACAGCCTCTTACCGCCTCTGACGAAGATATGTCTGTTATCATTCTGCATGAAATCGGTTCCTTCCTGCATTTAAAGAATCCTTCTCATAACCTTTACACCCACAAAACAACTATTATATATTACCTTAGATGAGGCAAAAAGTAAAGATAATTATTTAACGCACCGTTTCGCCGCTTCAACAACGTGTGACACGAGAACGCTTGTGGTGACAGACCCTACGCCACCCGGTACCGGAGTAATCCTATCTACAAGACCATCAGCCTCTTCAAAAAGCACATCCCCGCAAAGCTTTTGCTTCTCTTCACTCCAACCGATACCTACATCGATAACGGTCTGACCCTCGGATAAATAATCCTTATTAATGGATTCCATCTGACCCGATGCTGCAATTACAATCTCGGCCTTACGCGTAATTGCCGGTACATCCACGGTTCTTGTATGGCAGATAGTAACCGTCGCATTCTTATGCATAAGCATCATTGCAACCGGACGGCCGATTACAAGCGAACGGCCTATAACCGTTACATTCTTGCCCTTAGGATCGATATTGTAGTATTCAAGTATCTTCATTGCGGCTTCTGCCGTACAAGGTGGAAATCCAATCTCGGTATTGGTAAAAACGCCTGCCAGAGAGCCGTCTGTACATCCGTCGACATCCTTTGCAGGATTAAGCATTTTTCTTGCCTTCTCCCCGTCGATATGCTTAGGAAGCGGGCGGAACATAAGGATTCCGTGAATCTTATCATTATTGTTAAGATCGTCAAGTACGCGGAAGAATTCGCTCTCCTCAACATCTGCAGGTAACACCGCATTAACTACCGTAACGCCTACCTGCTCGCAGCGTTTCATTGCACCGCGCTCATAACTTAAATCATCTTCTCTCTCTCCGACTCTAAGTATCGCCAATGTCGGATTGATTCCTTTATTCTTTAATTCGGCAACGGTTGCCGCCATCTCTTCATTAAGCTTCGCCGCAACCGGCGCACCCTTCAAAATCTCGGTCATAATAAACCTCTCCTAACTAAAAAGTCGCTATTAAAAGTATACCAAATCAAGCTATGTTATACAACAAAAAAGGGACTTACTTTCGTAAGTCCCTTAAATATAATCCGTAGATTAAATTACTTAATGTTACCCTGATCTACTACTGTGATTACTGTAGCGAAATCAGCTGCGTTCTTTGCAATATCGTTAGATACCTTAATTGTACCTGCATGCATAGCTGCAACAAGTGCCTGATAATCTTCTGCTGTGAAGTTATCATTGAACTGTGTTGAAGGAGCGATCTGAACGTAGTTGTCGCCAGGGTTATCAGATACAAGACCTAATGTATCGATCTTGCCGCCTGCAAATGAACCTGTAACTACTGCTGCAAGAGTTGCTCTAACTGTTGCTGCAAGACCCTTCATAGCTGAAGTAACTGTCATGCCTGCACCGAACATACCATCAATGATAGCTGCCTGGTCAACGTCAACACCGATAACCTTTGCATTAACCTTAGCTGCTGCCTCACCTGCAGATGCGAAGATACCACCACCACAAGCGAATACAACTTCTGTACCTGCCTGATACCATGTATCCATGAATGCTGTGATATCAGCATCACCATAGAACTGGTTACCATAGCAATACTTAACTTCTACGTCTGTAAGACCAAGCTCAGCTGCTGCTGCATCAACGCCCTGTACGAAACCATATCCGTAACGTACAACTGCAGGAACTGCCATACCGCCAAGGAAGCCTAACTTCTTGTAGCCAAGCTTAACTGCTGCATAACCTGCCATGTATCCGCAAAGCTCTTCCTGGTATACTGCACAGTAAAGGTTTGAAGGAACTACATAATCCTCACCAAGGTCAGCCTGGCTTACGTCAAGAGCGATGAAAGTAACATCAGGGTTGTCGCCTGCTGTTTCCTTAATAGCCTTACCGAAAGCATAACCAGGCATAACGATTACGTTGTAGCCTTCATCAATTGCCTGCTCGATAGAAGCGATTCTGTCCTCATCAGAGTCAGATGCCGGCTTGAAATATGTGAAGTCTAAGCCATTCTCTGTACAGAAAGCCTGGCAAGCTTCATATGTTGTCTGGTTGAATGACTGGTCTGTAATATCACCGTAGTCAGTAACCATAGCAACCTTGAATGCTGTATTGTCAACAGGTGTGTTATCATCCTGCTGATTCTCAGTATTTGTGTTTGTGTCGTTGTTATTGCTTGTTTCCTTCTCGCCGCCACATGCAACTAAGGATAATACCATAACAAGAACGAGTATTAATGATAATAATTTCTTCATTTTGAATAATCCACCTTTCTTATTAGAAAATTATCATTTTTTATTTAATCGCAAGTTTCCTTACGAAAAAACCATTTTGTATCATATCAAATTTATGTGTCGTTTGCGTGATTAACGCTGTCCTTTGTCATAAGGAACACCTTCTGCCTTAGGTGCATGTGAATGCTTTGACGAAAGAGCCAGCACGACTAATGATACTATATAAGGCATCATATTGTAAATACCCGCAGGTATATTTAATTTGTATAAAAATTCGAACCCTACGTATACGTTGGACAAAGCCCTGAAGAATCCGAAAAGTAAAGCTACAAGCGCAATCCTTCTTGGCTTCCACTGTCCGAAAATCATAACGGCAAGTGCAAGGAAACCGAATCCCGCAACACCGTTCTCAAATTTCCAAAGCGATACACCTGCCATGATATAGCAGATACCGCCGAGTCCGCCGAGAGCTCCCGACATAAGTACGCCCATCCAGCGCATCTTATATACGCTTATACCAACGCTGTCTGCTGCCTGCGGATGCTCACCGCATGCCATAAGGCGAAGACCGTACTTTGTCTTATATAAGAATACATGTACAATGATAAGCGCTACAACAGCCGCAACCATAAACCAGTTAAATTCAAACTTGCCGATTGACTTAATGAACATAGCTCTCTGGTCAACGTACTGAATCTCTGAAGATACATCATTAGGATTGGCTGCTGTATTAATAGCCTTAACAAGTACCGTTGCTCCTGCAACTCCGAGCATATTCAATGCGGTACCGATAATTGTCTGATCTGCCTTAAAATTAATACATGCAACTCCGAGAAGCGCTGAATATAAAATTCCGCAAACAATTGCAACCAACATAACAACTATAATCATTACAACTGCCGGAACCGATGTGCCAAGTGCTCTCATCGTAAGTGCTCCGCCGACTGCGCCGATTACCATAATGCCTTCGAGGCCTAAGTTAATAACTCCGGAATGCTCGGATACACATCCGCCGAGCGCCACGAGTAACAATACGGAAGCAAATATTAATGTATATTGAATAAGTAAAGTCATTAATTCTCGCCTCCTTCTTTATTTGCATTGGTGTCTTTCTTATTTTTCTTTGCCAATGCCGTATTCATCAAATACTTAATGAAGAATACGAATCCGCAGAAATAAATGATAACACTTGATATGAAATCGGATATCTGTGAGCAATATACCGTCTTATCTACATATGCGCCACCATCGGCTATATGCTGAATGAAATATGACGAGAAGATTGCACCGATCGGACTAAGTCCTCCGAGGAATGCGGTTGCAATACCGTTAAATCCCATTCCCGGAACGGAAGCCGCTGTACACTCCCATCTCATATATCCCGTCTGATAAAGTAAGCTTGCGCCAAGTCCTGCCAAAGCTCCGGAGATAACAAGAGATAATATCAAGTTTCTCTTCTCTGCCATACCGCAGTACTTTGCAGCCTTACTGTTAAATCCTGTTGCCTTAAGCTCATATCCTAATTTTGTCTTATTAAGTATAATCCAGATAACAATAGTCACTATCAATGCTATCGGAAGTGCAATCGTTATATACTGGTTTCCGTTAAAGAACCTATCAAGACCTGCATTAGGTAAAAGCGCCTTAGGATTAAGGTCATTTAAATATCCGGTATAAGGGCTCGCAACTTCCTTAACTTTGGTAAGAACAATGTTCGTAAAGTATAGGATTATCCAGTTAAGCATAATTCCCGAGATTACCTCGTTAACATTGAATGCTGCCTTAAGGATTCCTACCAATGCACCTGCGATACCGCCTGCAACAATTGCAAGAAGCATACAAGGAAGCCATCCCCAATGCCACTGAAGCGCTGCGTAAAGCGAAGCACATACACCGATACAATACTGTCCTGCCGCACCGATGTTGAAAAGTCCTACCTTATAGGAGAATAAGATACTTAACGAACACATAAGAAGCGGTATTGTCTTGGCAACCGTGTTACCGAATCTTTGAAGCTGTTTTGCCGGATTATTTAAGTTAAAGAAATTCTTAATTAAATCCATTATCGCTTCACCGGCACCTGACGGATTGATGAAAAGAAGTGCTATATATCCGACAAGCATACCGAGTAAAATACATAAAATCGAAGCGGCGAAAGCCTGAACGCCTTCATTTTTTAATATCTTTCTCATGCTTTCACCTCATCTCTCTTGGCACCTGCCATGTATAATCCAAGCTCTTCTTCCGTAGTCTTCTTAGGATCAAGCTCTCCGACTATCTCACCCTCATATAATACGAGGATTCTGTCGGATACATCCATAACTTCTTCAAGCTCATACGATACCATAAGAACCGCTTTGCCGGCATCACGCTGTGCAACAAGCTGCTTATGAATATATTCTATTGCTCCGACGTCAAGACCTCGTGTCGGCTGCACTGCCACAAGAAGCTCCGGATTCTTATCTATCTCACGACCGATAATCGCTTTCTGCTGATTACCGCCGGACATTGAACGTGCGATTGTAACAGGTCCCTGACCGCTTCTTACATCGTACTGCTCAATTATCTTATTGGCATAATTTCTGATATTCTTTCTACGTAAGAATCCTGCCTTATTGGTGAATTCCGGTTCAAAATATCTCTCAAGAATAAGATTATCCTCAAGCGAATAATCAAGAACCAAACCATGCTTATGTCTGTCCTCCGGAATATGAGACATTCCCATCTTGTTACGATGTCTTATGGATTCCTTCGTGATATCCTTATTTAATAATGTAAGCTTACCCGACTTAAGCGGAAGAAGTCCCGTTATACCTTCAACGAGTTCTCTCTGTCCGTTACCGTCGATACCGGCGATACATACAATCTCGCCGCCACGAACCTTAAAGGATACGTTCTTAACCGCATCCATCTTATGACCTTCGGATGCAACGACCATATTCTCTACGTCAAGAACAACATCACCCGGAGTTTTTTCCTCCTTTGCAACATGGAAATTGACATTACGTCCTACCATCATTGCAGAAAGCTCTTCCATCGTGGTATCTTTCGTCTCAACGGTTCCTATATACTTGCCCTTACGAAGAACGGAACAACGATCCGCAACCTTCATAATTTCCTCAAGCTTATGTGAAATGAAAAGAATCGACTTTCCTTCTTTGGCAAGATTCTTCATAATCTGCATAAGTTCATCTATCTCCTGCGGAGTAAGAACCGCAGTAGGCTCATCAAATATGAGAATCTCGTTATCACGATATAACATCTTTAAAATCTCGGTACGCTGCTGCATACCAATCGTTATATCCTCTATTATCGCATCCGGATCGATACTTAAACCATATCGCTCCGATAACGCCATAACTTTCTTTCTTGCTTCCTTTTTCTGTAAAAAACCGTTCTTGGTATCTTCCACGCCCAAGATAATATTATCGAGAACGTTAAAGCACTCAACCAGCTTAAAATGCTGATGCACCATTCCTATACCGAGTGCATTCGCATCATTAGGGTTCTTAATGCTAACCTCTACGCCATCTTTCTTGATGATTCCCTCTTCCGGCTGATATAGACCGAATAACACGCTCATAAGAGTGGATTTACCTGCACCGTTCTCACCGAGAAGTGCATGAATCTCGCCCTTTTTAAGCTGCAATGTAATATTATCGTTAGCGATAATACCCGGAAAACGCTTGGTTATATTAAGCATTTCAATTGCATAAGGAGTATCCATCCTGCTAAGCCCCTTTCATTTTATTAGTGCGATTATTTCGCCGAAAATATGTTATGAGTATACGTCACAATACTACATAATGTGTTTTTATTATACTCCCTTTCGAGAAAATATACCACATATAGTTTATTAAAATTAATTAATCCATTATATCGTACACCAAGTATTCAAGATTTTTATACAAAAACAGCAAAAAAAGTGGTAATATATAGTGAACAAATTTTGTAAGGAGAACCTTTATAATGCTTAAAAAGAAAAAAGAAGAAGGTTTTAAGATAATAATAGTCGGCTGCGGTAAAGTAGGTGTAACCCTTGTCGATCAGTTAAGCAAGGAAGGCCACGATATAACCGTAATAGATAAAGATGCTTCAATTGTAAATGATGTTGCAAGCGCCTATGACGTTATGGGATATGCCGGTAACGGTGCCAGCCTTATGACCTTGATGGAAGCAGGCGTTAACAACGCCGATCTTCTCATTGCGGTTACCACTTCGGATGAACTTAATCTGCTTTGCTGTACACTTGCCAAGCAGGTAGGTAACTGTGCAACAATCGCCCGCGTCAGAACGCCTGACTACAGTAAAGAGACCAACTACTTACGTGAAAAGCTCGGACTTGCAATGATTATCAATCCGGAACTTGAAGCAGCTTTAGAAACCGCCGCAATCCTTGCTCTTCCGACAGCTCTTGAAGTCAATGCTTTTGCACACGGACAGGCAACACTCGTTAAATTCCGCCTTCCGGAAGATAGTAGCATCGCCGGACACACAATTGCGCAGGTAGGCCAATCATTAAAGTCAAACATCCTTTTCTGTGCTATAGAGCGCGATAAAGAAGTATACATTCCGTCAGGTAATTTTACGCTTCAAGCAGGCGACGTAATTTCATACGTATCAAACCGTCGTAATGCATCCACTTTCTTAACGGAAATCGGATATAAGTCCAATAAAGTTAAGGACACCATGATTATCGGCGGCGGTAAAGGCGCATATTACCTGGCTGAGCAGTTAATCTCAATGGGTATTAGAGTTAAAATCATAGAGACCGACAAGGCTAGATGTGAGGAATTAAGTCTCCTTCTTCCTAAGGCAATCATAATTAACGGTGACGGTATCGACCAGGAACTTCTTCGTGCCGAAGGAATCCAGACGGTTGAAGCTTTTGTCCCGTTAACCGGTATTGACGAAGTTAACGTACTTCTGACATTGCATGCAAAGAACGTATCCAATGCCAAAGTCATAACCAAGATTAACAAGATTAATTACAACGGCGTTCTCGACAGCCTCGACTTAGGCTCCGTTATCTATCCTAAGTTCATTACATCGGAAGCCATAGTCGCTTACGTACGAGCTCGTCAAAATTCCGGTAAATCAAGCAATATTGAGACTCTGTATCATATGTTTGATTCAAGAGTTGAAGCTATAGAATTTAAGGTTGATGCAGAATCCAACATAACCGGCACCAAGTTAAAAGATCTTAAAACCAAGCCGGATGTATTGGTTTCTTTCATAAGCCGTAAAGGACGCATCATCATCCCTACAGGTTCCGACACAATCGAAAAGGGTGATACGGTAATGATTGTTACCAAAAATACCGGATATACAGATATCCAGGATATTCTTAACTAGTCAAAGGAGCTATTTTTATATAATGAACACTAAAGTTATAAGATATGTATTCGGCAAAGTCCTTTTGATAGAAGGCGCGCTCCTTCTTCTGCCGATACTTACCGCACTTATATATCACGAAAAAGAAGGCTTTATGTATCTTTACGTTGCATTGGGCGCTGCTTTCATCGGACTTCTGTTTTCATTAAAGAAGCCCGATGACTACGTATTCTTCTTCAAA
>JAGAAH010000190.1 GCA_017615375.1 Lachnospiraceae bacterium
TAATTAAAGAATTTCAGCATTTTTATCCATTGTTTTTCGCTCCGACGCTTCTTTCCAGACCCTTACTGCCTATTTAGCATACATAAACAAAGGATAATTTTCTTCTTTTTCCTATAGTTATCCATTGTCTCGCAAAATGTTGCGAGTAAAACAAAGGATAAAATCGGCCAATTCTTCTTTTTATGCATTGCAAAAGAAAAAGGGCCTCCCTTAATACGAGAAGCCCTCTATGCCTATTGGACAATTAAATCTGTTCTGTTTTGCTGTATCGTCAACATAGGGAGTAATCTTACCCAGAACAGCTTTGAAGCGCTCTGTATCTCTCACGATGTCGTATCGCTCCTGTTTCAGACGGTCAAAAAGTTCCCCACATTCTGTAAAGGAATGACTCTTAAACAACGATGCCTTTTTTACCTCATACCCCGAAAGCAGCGTTGAATGTAATGTCTGCTTTTCAGGCAAAGTGTCATGCAGTACTGCATACTTGGCCGCTTCTTCAAGATGGTACAAAGTTTCTTCCGTCTTTCCGATAAGCACTGTCATAGCGGCGATATACCGGTGCGTCTTAGCCAATATCCAGGATTCGTTACCATATTCACCTTCGTATACCACATTCAGAATTTCCAATGACTTTTTGCAAACAGAGATTCTGTCTTCAATAGACATGCTCTCGTCTTGAAAGCCCAAGTCGGACATTCGTTGTACTATGGAATACATATTTTGTACGTATGCCATTAATGCTTCTTTGCAGTGTAACTTGAGTTTTTCCCCTGTATAGAGGTCTTTCAGTTTAAACTCGTACGACATACTTATTAGAGGCAATTTTTCAGCCAGTTCTATAGCTTCTTCAGTTCTTCCAAGCAACTCAAGTGAGTTTATCTTTTCAAAATTGGCAGTATTGCGAATTATCTGATCTGTACATTCATCCAAAATGCGGTCGGCTATTTCTATCGCTTTTTCGTGGTTGGCTCGCATTTTGGTCTCATCATCGCACCACTCAAAATTTAACTGGTTGACAAGGAAATTCAGAATAACGTAATTCTTTGGATACTTAACGGCGGCATCCTGAAGAATTTTAACATTATCGCCAATTAATCCCTTTCGTTCATTTTCCTTAACCAAAGCAATTATCTTATCAGTCTCGCGCTTATCCTTATAGTTTTCCATCCCCATAAGTTCGTCGATAGTAATGCCAAAATAATCCGCAATAGCAGGCAGCAATTGAATGTCCGGATAGGTATTACCATTCTCCCAGCGACTGACTGCCTGCTCTGAGACGTTAAATACCGATGCAAGCTGAGTCTGAGTCATTTCTTTTTCCAATCTGTATTTCTTTATATTTGCGCTTAATGCTATCATCTGTTCAATCCTCCGTAATAATGTGTATTCGAAGCTTCTGAATTCATTATTTCATTGGAAAAAGCAAAAATCAATTACTCATTTGTTGAGTATTATACAACTATAGTGAGATTCAAGGAATCAGCTCTCTTATCACCTATGAAGGAACATTTAGACATTGCTTCCGGCAATAAAAGAATCTTCTCATTCCGCTCAGGTTTACATAACTCTATGGGAAATGTCTAATTCTATTTGTCTGAAGATATTTTAGATATAGTAAATCTTTTGCGTCGTTAAAAAGAATGTCTAACTATCTCCGCTTAGTAAATAATTAGATATCCAGCCCTAAATGAGTTTCAAAATAAGATGTCTAATTTTGACCATCTTCTTCGATTCCAGTCAATTTCCTATAATCCCACACCACAAACATCTCTTGACCACATAAAAAGGACCCCGCGCAAAGCGGAGCCCATATTAATCAGATAGCCACTATTAAGCTTACGCCCAAACCAACCAGATAAATACATAGCCGATAATAACAGCGGTAAAGGTGAAAGGAATACCGATTTTAAAGAAATCTGAGTTCTTAACAGTATATCCTTCCTTCTTAAGGATACCGATACCCGCAACGTTCGCGGAAGCGCCGAAAGGTGTGATATTGCCGCCGAGGGTCGCGCCGGTAAGGAGTCCGAAGTACAATACAACAGGGTTGATACCAAGCTTAAGCGAAATACCCTGTACAACGGGAAGCATCGCTGCCACGTAAGGAATATTGTCGACAAAAGCAGAAATCACTACGGAGCCGAATACGATAATCGTATAAAGTACAAACAGGTTACCGCCGCCGAGGCCTGAGAACCAGTCGGCAATCTTATCAATGATGCCTGCCTCGGTAATACCTGCGATTACGGTAAAGAGTCCACAGAGCATAAGCAATGTCTGGTAGTCGAGTTCCTTAAGCACAAGTTTCAAAGGTGCGGTGCTCTTGCGAGACAACATATTGCGCACGAGCTCGATAATAAAGATTGTCATGCAGATAAGACCGTTCTTAATATCGTCAATCACGGGAATCTCGAAGAATGACGCAATAATCAGGCACACAACAACCATCGCAAGCATAATGCCGGGTACATGGTCGGTTACAGGTGTGAGGCGCTCAGCCGTAACGGGCTGCTTTTGCTTTCTGAATATAAAATAAAGAATCACTACAGTTCCCAAAGCTCCGAACTCAACCGCCCAGAAAATGGAAAACTTACCCTGCCAGAACAGGAAATCTATGAAGCTCATTCCCGCATATCCGCCGAGAAGAATCGATGTGGTATCGCCTACCAGCGTCGCAGCTCCCTGCAGGTTAGAAGACACGGCAATAGAAATAATTACCGGCACGGGATTAATCTTTAACTTCTTACAAATCGCAAGGCCTACGGGCGCAACCATCAGAACGGTCGCAACGTTATCAACAAATGCCGACACAACGCCCGAAAATACGCACAACGCAATAATCGCCGCGCAGGCATTGGGCATCTTCTTAAGCATAAGGTCCGCAAGTCGCGCAGGCATTCCCGTCTCAATGAACAGTGTCACAAGACCCATCGTGCCCGCAATCATCATAATTACGTTCCAGTTAATCGCCGAGGGAACCTTCGTCACGGACAATACTCCGGTCACCACCATGGCCACCGCTCCGCCAAGGGCAAACCACACTCTGTACTTGGAAAAAGCAAGCATTCCAATATACATCAGTACAAAAATAATAAGTGCTGCTATCATGTTACTATCCTCTCTTAATCACAATACTCCGGCCCCACTGCCAAAGAAGCCGCAACGAAGCCCCTTAAGCATAATAAAACCGGGCACAGCTCTCACTACACCCGGTAAATCTTCATGATACTCCCATGTATAGTGAACGCTATACATGAGTCTTGCAATTTAAAGTATGCCAGATCTTTCGATCGTGCTGGTGACTTCCTACGGTTGCCCGCCTGCTACTCCCTCATGAAACAATATGAGTTTATATCTTTTATGACTTCCAGTCAAGGAGAGTTGTGGATTTTTGAATCTTCTGCTTCATATGGTAGCAGAATGTATCAAACTCACCAAAGTCCATTTCTGCCCAACGTCCGCCCATACGTCTCTGAACTTCCTTGGCCGGTAAGTTTAAAAACGCAATCATCTCGTCGGGGTCATATGCCTGAATTCCCGTTACGGGAGTGCTGTGTCCAAGATACGCCTTGGTGGCATCGGCTATAAAAGTCTTCTCCTGCTCAAGCTTAGACGCCGCTTCTTCCTCATCTTTTCTTTCAAGCATTTTCTTAAGTGCTGCTAAATTTTCAAGATCGCCCATATTTATTCTCCATTTCTTAAGTGCCCACTTGAATCAATCTTAACGCAACCCAATTAACAAATTGTATGCCTTAAGCCAAAGAAAGCAGCTCCCCTATTGTCTTAATGCTGTAATCCTTTTCAGGAACATCGCCGAATCCATACTCAGCAAAGACAAACTTAATACCCGCCTTCTTAGTGGCAATACAGTCTCCCATTGTATCACCGATATAAACGGTGTCAAGAGGCTCGAGGCCGTTACGCTCCATCACAAGCTTAATATTCTCATCCTTCTGAAGTTCCGTGCGACCGAAACACTCAAAATCCTTGATAAGTCCCGTAAGTCCGGTCTTTCTGATGACAAGCTCGATGTATCCGTCCTGACAGTTGCTCACTATGAAAAGGTTGTGATTCTTAGAAAGCTTATGAAGCGTATCATTCATACCTTCATACGTAAGGTCTTCATCACACTCCGAAAGGGCCGCCTGTTCATACTCACAGCACAGCGAAAGAAGCTCTGCCTTAACACCCGCATCGATATCGCCGAACAAATCGTCCGCGATTACATCCATGGGCTTACCGAATTCTTTCTTGAGCATGTCTGCCGTTACTGTAAGTCTTGCAAGTTCCGGCACCGCCATCTTAGCGATTGCCTTATTCCACGCGCCTGCCACCACTCCGGTGGTATTCCACAAAGTTCCGTCAATATCAAAAATAAGATTCTTCATAGACTCCTCAAATTACTTACCGATACCAAAGTATGACAAGATACCGAGTACAAATACAATCAAAATAATAACGGGAAGCACATAAGTCACATAGCCCTTCATCCACCTGGGGAACTTAAGACCCTTACCCGCATTGGCTTCATCCGTAAAGTTCTTAAAGCCCCAGCCCCACTTACGTGTACAATACAGCACATAAGTTAACGAACCGAGGGGCAGCATCAAAGTCGATACAAAGAAGTCTTCAAGATCCGACACATCCTTGCCCTCGATACCGAAAGCATGGAAGCCCGACCAAACGTTGTTGCCGAGGATAAAAGGAATATTAAGCACAATCATCATCACGCATACAATCCATGCGGTCTTCTTACGTGACCACTTGAACACTTCCGAGCCGCAGGCGATGATATTCTCATACACCGCAAGCACCGTCGAAAACGCCGCAAAAGTCATAAAAATAAAGAACAACGCACCCCAGAATCTTCCTCCGGGAATACCGTTAAATACGTTGGGAAGCGTCAGGAACAAAAGTCCCGCACCTTCATTGGGCTCGATTCCATACGAGAAGCATGCAGGGAATACAATAAGTCCCGCAGTAAGCGCTACAAAGGTATCTAGCAAAATAATGCTTACCGACTCGCCCGTAAGCGAACGCTCCTTGCCAAGATAACTTCCGAAAATAGCCATGGAACCGATACCGAGGCTAAGTGTAAAGAACGCCTGGTTCATAGCTTCCGACACCACATTAGCGTTAATCTTGCTAAAGTCAGGCTCAAGATAGAACTTAATACCTTCTCTTGCCCCATCAAGGGTAAGACCGTAAACAGCCAAAGCAACCATAAGCACCAAAAGCGCAACCATCATATACTTCGTAATTCTCTCAAGGCCCTTTTGAAGGCTGAAAGAACATACAA
>JAGAAH010000191.1 GCA_017615375.1 Lachnospiraceae bacterium
ACTGA
The DNA here is from genome assembly GCA_017615375.1 of Lachnospiraceae bacterium. GTDB lineage: Bacteria > Bacillota > Clostridia > Lachnospirales > Lachnospiraceae > XBB1006. The sequence continues at coordinate 6 of JAGAAH010000191.1, forward strand.
CCACGCACCACATACGGAAGCTGAGAAGAATAAATCCATTAAGGATGCACCTTTTGGCATAGTAGGATTAGAGACAGCGGTGGCTTTAACCCTTACAGAGCTTGTAAATACGGGAATGATGTCACCCTTGCAGATGGCGGCGAAGATGAGTTATAATCCTGCACTTGTTGCAAAAATAGACAGAGGCCATTTAAGTTGTGGAGCAATTGCGGATATTACGATAATAGATCCGAATAAGCAGTATATTATAGACAGCAGCACTTTTAAATCAAAAGGGCATAACACTCCTTTCAACGGAAAGAAGGTGTGCGGCGAAGTCGTATATACAATTGCAAACGGTAGAATATTAAAGGATATCTCGGGTAAATAAAGGAGAAAACAAATGATTAATAAGTTAAACGCGAAAATTGTCAAGACAAATGCGCCGATAGTTGTAGGATTAGATCCTATGCTTAAATATATACCGGAGCATATCTTGAAGAAAGCATACAGTGAGTACGGCGAGACTTTAAAAGGTGCGGCAGAAGCGGTATTTGAATTCAATAAGAGAATAATAGATGCGACATATGATCTTATTCCTGCAGTTAAGCCACAGATTGCCATGTATGAGCAATTTGGTGTTGAGGGCGTTATTGCATATAAGAAGACGGTTGATTATGCACACGAAAAAGACCTTGTTGTAATTGCAGACGTAAAGCGTGGTGATATAGGTTCGACATCCGAGGCATATGCCGTCGGACATCTTGGTAAAGTTCAGGTTGGAAGTAAGACATTTGCAGGATTTGATGCAGACTTCGCGACAGTTAACCCATATCTTGGCACGGACGGAATCAAGCCTTTTGTTGATGTGTGCAAGGCAGAGAAGAAAGGTATATTCATTCTCGTTAAGACATCAAACCCAAGCAGCGGCGAATTCCAGGATAGAATTATAGACGGTAAGCCATTATACGAGCATGTTGCGAATAAGGTTAGAGAATGGGGCGAAGATGCAATGGGCGATGCATACAGCTATGTAGGCGCCGTTGTAGGTGCGACATATCCTGAAATGGGAGCAGCACTCCGTAAAGTTATGCCGAAGACCTTAATACTTGTTCCGGGATACGGTGCACAGGGCGGTACAGGTAAGGATTTGAAGGCGTTCTTTAATCCTGACGGACTTGGAGCAATTGTTAACTCTTCGAGAGGCATTATTGCCGCATATAAGAAAGAAGAGTATGCAAAATTCGGCGACGAACATTTTGAAGAGGCTTCAAGACAGGCCGTTATCGATATGAGAGAAGATATTAAATCAACACTTAATTAATGCGTTGATAGAAGATTGAGGGTATTATGGCAGATAAGATTAAGGAAAAAGCAAGAATAGAGAGTATTGATTGTCTTGCACCGGGTATATACAGTATTCGATTTAAAACCGGAATTGCAAAGCTTGCAAAGGCGGGACAGTTTATAGCGGTATATTCCAATGACAAGAGCAGAATGCTTCCGAGACCGATTTCATTATGTGAAATAGATCGTGAAAATGAGATAATCCGTATAGTTTTTAGGATTGCAGGTGCCGGAACCGAAGAATTTTCCAAGGCTAAGGTCGGAGATTGTTATGATATTATGGGACCTTTGGGTAATGGATTTCCGGAAGTCAAAGGAATTGTCACTGTTATAGGCGGAGGTATCGGAATACCGCCAATGCTTGAAGCTGCCAAGAGTCTTAAGGGATGTAAAGTTAATGCGGTATTGGGATATCGTGACAATAACGAATTTTTAAAAGAAGATTTTATTAATTATGCAGATGTCTATATAGCAACGGAAGACGGTAGCGATGGCGTTAAGGGCAACGTACTTAACGCAATGGATGAGTATAAGATTGATACAGACTATATATTTGCGTGCGGACCTACTCCAATGCTTCGGGCAATCAAAGAGTATGCCAAAGCTCATGATATCAAATGCTATATATCTCTCGAAGAAAGAATGGGATGCGGAATAGGAGCATGCCTTGCTTGTGTATGTAAGACCAAGAATATCGATTCGCATTCCAATGTAAATAATACGAGAATCTGTAAAGAAGGTCCCGTATTTGCTGCAGAGGAGGTGGAGATATAATGAATACTTCCGTTGAATTGGCAGGAGTTAAATTAAAGAATCCGGTCATGGTAGCCTCGGGAACTTTTGGCTCGGGAATAGAGTTTTCGGAATTTGTGGATTTAAATAAGCTTGGTGCAGTGGTAACCAAGGGAGTTGCACTTACTCCTTGGCCGGGTAACCCGACACCTCGTATTGCAGAGACCCCGAGCGGAATGATGAATGCCATAGGATTGCAAAATCCGGGAATCGATACATTCATGAAAAGAGACCTTCCTTTCCTTTATGACTATAATACAGCAATAGTCGTTAACGTTGTGGGAAAAAGTGAAGAAGAGTACTGCACAGTTGTCGAGAAGCTTTCAGATACCAAGGCAGATCTTCTTGAGATTAATATCTCCTGTCCTAATGTAAAGGAAGGCGGAATTGCATTCGGTCAGGATGCAAGGGCGGTCGAGCATATTACCCGTGCTATAAAAGCGCATACCAATAAGCCTATTATAATGAAACTAAGCCCTAACGTAACGGATATTAAAGAAATGGCGAAAGCAGCCGAAGCAGGCGGAGCTGATGCAATTTCATTAATTAATACTTTGACGGGCATGAAGATTGATATAAGAAAGCGTACTTTTGCCATTAAGAATAAGACGGGCGGATTATCGGGCCCTGCAATTCATCCGATTGCGGTAAGAATGGTATATGAAGCATCACATGCAGTTTCGATTCCTGTTGTCGGAATGGGCGGCATAGCAACATATGAAGATGCGATTGAAATGATGCTTGCGGGAGCGACTGCGGTATCTGTCGGAACCGCCAATTTCAGAAATCCGTCGGTTACGATGGAGATAGTAGACGGCATTGAGAGATACTTAATCGAGAACAAGATTGATGATATAAGAGAACTTATCGGAGGAGTGAAGGAATAAATGCTGGTAAGCAGAGAGAA
>JAGAAH010000192.1 GCA_017615375.1 Lachnospiraceae bacterium
GCTAATAAGCTTATTCGTTTTGCAATTCCGGTCTTTTGCAGTAATTTGTTTCAGCAGTTATACAACACAATCGATGCTTTGATTGTCGGTAAATTCGTCGGAGATGAGGCACTCGCATCGGTAAGTTCATCGGGATCGTTCATCTTTATGATGGTCGGATTCATATTCGGTCTTTTTGCCGGAGCCGGAGTAATAGTCTCCCAAGCTTTTGGAGCTGAAGACCGAGATAAGGTGCAGAATGCGGTTCATACAACGATTGCGCTTGGCATCATAGCCGGTCTTTTTGTAACTCTCTTCGGCGTAGGAATGTCGCCGCAGATTTTACGATGGATGAATACACCTGCGGATGTACTTCCGAATTCAATACTTTACTTTAGAATATATTTTGCGGGCGCGCTTTTCCACGTAATGTACAACGCATGTTCCGGTATATTCCAGGCGGTTGGCGATTCGAAGCATCCGCTTATCTATTTAATCATTTCATCGGTATCGAATGTAATCTTAGACCTACTTTTTGTAGCAGTATTCAAGTGGGGAATAGCAGGTGCCGCAATTGCGACATGTCTTGCACACGCGATAAGCTTCATACTTATATTTATTAAGCTTACGAAGAGCGACGAAGTATTCAGAGTACATATCAAGAAAATCAGAATCCATAAGGAGCTTGTGCCGCCGATACTTAAGGTCGGAATTCCGTCCGGCGTGCAGAATGCGGTTATCGGATTCGCCAATATAATTGTACAGAGTAACATTAACATGTTCGGAAAGCTTGCAATGGCGGGCTGCGGTTCGTACTCTAAGCTCGAAGGATTCGTATTCCTTCCGATAACGAGTTTCTGTATGGCACTTACTACATTTACCGGACAGAATATCGGAGCGAACAAGCAGGATCGTGCGAAGAAGGGTGCGTTGGTCGGTATATTCGGAGCAGTAACATGTGCAGAGCTTCTCGGATTTGTAATGTACATACTCTGCCCTAAGATGATTGCTTGGTTTTCCAATACGCCTGAGACAATCGCTTACGGCGTACAGTGGGCAAGAACGACCTCTTTATTCTTCTTTTTGCTTGCGTTTTCACATGCATCAGCTGCAATTATGCGTGGTGCCGGCAAGTCAATCGTGCCGATGATAGTAATGCTTTCGTTCTGGTGCGTGGTGAGAGTAACCTACATAACGATAATTACGCATTATATACCGAAGATATCGGTAATTTTCTGGGCATATCCTTTAACATGGGGATTAAGCTCACTTACATTTCTTATATATCTTATATCGGGCAAATGGCTTGTTAGTAAGAAGCGCCTGGTATAAAAGCGCGAAACGGAGGTTTATGACATGAATTTTAAGAAAGAGATTAACCGACTTAATACCAATTCGGTTAAGTGGGACCTTATGGCAATCGAAGGAAAGCCCGAAGGCACGATTCCTATGTGGGTTGCCGACATGGATTTTGAGGCACCGAAGGAAGTTAAGAAAGCTCTTAAAAGAATAGTTTGTAAGAACGTATATGGATACAGCTTCCAGCCTGATAGCTATTATGCCGCAGTATCGAACTGGTTTAAAAAGCGCTACAACTTCGAATTTGCGAAAGAACAGATAGTTACCACACCGGGTGTAGTTACAGCAGTAGGTGCGGCGGTAAGAGCTTTTACACAGCCGGGCGACGCAGTTATAATACAGCGCCCTGTCTATTATCCGTTCTCGATGATGATAGAGAAGAATGGAAGAAGAGTCGTTAATAATCCGCTTATGAACGTGGAAGGCAGATACATAATGGATATCGAGGACTTCGAGCGTAAGATAGCAGAGAATAACGTAAAATTATTCATTCTTTGTAACCCTCATAATCCGGTCGGACGCGTGTGGACGAAAGAAGAGCTTCTGCCGATTGCTGAGATTTGCGAGAAGTATGGTGTGACGGTGGTGTCTGATGAGATTCATTGTGATTTTGTCTTGGATGGCAAAAAGCACCTCCCGTTTGCGTGTGTCAACGAGAACGCGAAGAACTATACGGTGACTTGTACGGCACCGTCTAAGACATTTAACCTGGCGGGATTACAGACATCCAATATAGTTATTCTTAACAGAGATTTAAGGAAGGCATTTGCCGATGAGATAGAGAGAATGTCGGTCGGAATGCTTAGCCCGATGGGAATAGTGGCATGTACCGCGGCATATGAGCATGGCGAGAAGTGGCTTAAAGGACTTAAGAAGACGATTGAAGGTAACCGCGATTATATGAAGGCGTATATCGAGGAGCACATTCCGGAACTTAGTATGTGCGAGCTTGAAGGTACGTATCTTGCCTGGGTTGATATGTCGGGACTTGCCATGACCAATGAAGAGCTTAAAGAATTCATGGTTAAGAAGGTTAAGATCTGGGTAGATGACGGAGACATGTTCGGACCGGAAGGCGAGAATTTCGCGAGATTTAATCTTGCGTGTCCGCAGACAACCGTCGAGCGAGCATGTAAGCAACTGGAAGAAGCCGTGCTTGCAAAGATGAGATAATTAAGAACCGCTTCGGGATATCCCGGAGCGGTTAATTTATAGGTAGAACTTTATAGTTTTTTTATAATAATAAAAGACTATATTAATTGCAACGTGGGTGAAATATCTGTATTATAAATTTGTAAACAAATATGTATACAAATAATTAATAGTTTGGTTATACTTGTTTACAGCGAGTTTGTTTACAAATGTTAAGTCATAAAATAATATATATAATAGGCATAACGAAAATCAAATAGCCAACACAATTCAAAGAAAGGACAGATATTAAAATGAGAACAGAGGATTTTGTAAGCTATAAGGAGAAGGTTGTTAGTAACTGTAGTAAGGTTATCGTAGGCAAGGAAGAAGTAATAAGACAGATTGTTGTTGCTTATCTTTGCGGAGGCCATGTACTCTTGGAGGACGTTCCGGGTACAGGTAAGACAATGCTTTTTAGAGCTTTTAGTAAGACAGTCGGAGGAGATTTCAAGAGAATCCAGTTTACACCGGACTTACTTCCGTCAGACCTTACAGGTATTAACTTTTATAATCAGAAGAACGGCGAATTCGAATTCCGCCGCGGACCACTCTTTGCAAGTATGATTCTTGCAGACGAGATCAACCGTGCAACACCTCGTACACAGGCAGCACTTCTCGAGGCAATGGAAGAGCGCCAGATATCAGTTGATGGAACCACATATCCAATGCAGAGACCATTCATGGTAATGGCAACAGAGAACCCGATTGAGTCATATGGTACATTCCCGCTTCCTGAAGCACAGGTAGACCGTTTCTTCATGAGACTTTCCATGGGATACATGGACAGAGATCAGGAAATCGGCGTAATTACACGTAAGTCTACAATCGATATCATCGAAGCATTGGAGCAGGTTGTAACACCTGAAGAGACATTAAGACTTCA
>JAGAAH010000193.1 GCA_017615375.1 Lachnospiraceae bacterium
ACGGCAATAAAAAATCGGGGCGACAGGATTTGAACCTGCGACCTCGGCGTCCCGAACGCCGCGCTCTACCAAGCTGAGCCACGCCCCGATGTTGAAAATATGAAGTTGTAAAGTGCGCTCTTAGCGCAACGTCCCGAACGCAGCGCTCTACCAAACTGAGCCACACGCCGTTATTTAATTTTCGCTGCGTTCGCCCGAACGCAGTTCTCGTCTTCGACTCGGTCGGTTCGCCCCATGTGGTCCACCGGACCACGCTCACCTCTACCAAACTGAGCCACACGCCGTTATTACGACAACATACCAATTTTACAACGCGGGCGGCGAGTTGTCAAGGGAATTATATAGTGATATACTTAAAAAGTCGGTTATATGTTAAATTTTTAATAACCGATGTGGAGGTAACATGGATTTATTTGATTCACATATTCATACATTGCCGTTTTCGCCGGACGGACACCAGCATATAGAGGAAGTGCTCGAATCGGCGAAGAAAAGCGAGTACGGATATATTATAACGGAACACATGGATTACGGTCTGGAAGGTCCGATGAAGTTTGAATTTGACCCGAAGGAGTATTTTACAAAGTATGGTCCATACAGAAACGACCGTTTTTTACTCGGCGTCGAGATGGGTCTTATGGAGAATGAGACAGCCCGTATTGAAAAGACCATTAACGAGAATCCATTTGATATGGTAATAGGTTCAATTCATGTTGTTGACGGATACGATATCGCGATGCCTGAATACAGCGAGACTTTTAACAAAAGGGAAGCCTACAGCAAGTACTTTGACTGTATGTACGCTAATATAAGAAAGTACTCAGGTTTCGATACCCTCGCACATATCGAGTATATCTGTAGATATGTTAAGTACGACGACCCGGAAATCTACGTGTCGGAATATAAGGAAGCGCTTACATCAATCTTCAATTTCCTTATTGAGAATGATAAGTGCTTAGAACTTAATACAAGACGACTTGATAAGGAAGTCGGATTTAATACTCTAAGAGAGATTGCGCGCCTCTACGCACATTGCGGAGGACGTTATGTTACAACGGGTTCCGATGCGCACTATACCAAGAATATCGCGATTAACTTCGACAGCGTAAAGAAGATAATCAAAGAATTTGATTTAATTCCGGTATATTATAAGCAAAGAAAGAGAATGGAATAGATATGAATAAGAAAAGCGTGGCGGTGTTTGATCTTGACGGAACATTGCTTGATACACTTGATGATATCACGGATTCGCTCAACGTAATCCGCAAGAATTATGGAATTGCCCCGATTACGCGTCCCGAAGTTAACGGAATGGTCGGTAACGGGTTAAAAGTTCTGTTCATTAAGTCCCTAAAAGACGGAGAAAATACACCAAACTTTGATAAGATGTTTAACGAGTTTGTGGCATATTATAAGGAACACAGCATGATTAAGACCGGTATCTACGTAGGAATGCCGGAAGTCTTATCCGAATTAAAAAAGCGCGGAGTCAAGACGGCTATCGTAACCAATAAGAATATAGAGGCAGCGAGAGCCATGAAGGATGAGCTTTTCTCCGATACGATTGACTGCATATACGGAGAAGACGAGGCTCACGGCGTTAATAAAAAGCCTGCGCCGGATACGGTATTTAAGGCTCTTGAGGAGTTAAAAGCAAGCAAAGAAGATGCAGTTTACATCGGTGATTCAGAAGTCGATATCAAGACTGCAGCAAATGCGGGCTTGCCGTGCCTTGCGGTAGCCTGGGGCTTTAGAACAAAAGAGGAACAAATTCAAGCGGGTGGCGAATATTTTATAGATAAGCCGTCCGATTTACTTGATTATTTTATCTAAGAAGCTGCAAAGCGCAGTTTACTTAAGAAGGGAGCAGATATGGAAATACTGGAAATCAAGAATTTCTCCAAGACCTACGGAGGAGGAAAGAAGGCCTGCGATGACGTAAATATCACCGTTTCTGCGGGCGATATCTTCGGATTTATCGGTCATAACGGTGCAGGTAAAAGCACGACCATCAAGGCTACCGTTGGCGTCCTTGACTTCGAAGAAGGAGAGATCTACATCGACGGACACTCGATTAAGAAAGAGCCTATGGAAGCTAAGAAGGATATGGCATATATCCCGGATAACCCCGATCTTTACGAGCATTTAACGGGTATGCAGTACCTTAATTTCATAGCCGACATCTTTGATATCGACGATGCGACAAGAAATTCGAGAATAGATAAGTATGCCAAGATGTTCGAGATAGAAAATGCACTCGGTGACCTTATTTCTTCGTATTCACACGGAATGAGACAGAAGGTTGCGATAATCTCGGCCCTTATTCACGACCCGAAGCTTCTTATCTTAGATGAGCCATTCGTAGGACTCGATCCTAAGGCAGCATTAACGGTTAAGAATATAATGCACGAGATGTGCGAAGAGGGTAAGGCGGTGTTCTTCTCGACTCACGTACTTGATGTTGCGGAGAAGCTTTGTAATAAGATTACCATAATTAAGCAGGGTAGAATTGTTGTAACCGGCAAGATGGATGAGATAATAGGCGATAAGTCCTTAGAAGATCTTTTCATGGAGGTGACCGACCATGCTTAAGAAGAGTGCTGTTTTACTGAAGACAATGATTCGTGCAAACAGTACTTTTAATATCCTTAAGCATGAGAAGGATAAGAAGAAAAAGCGCAAGATGATAGGCGGCCTTATCGGTATCGGTATGATATATCTTATGATTATCATATACGCCTGCGGATATTCCGCACTTTGCGGTTATTCGGGAATGGCATATGCGGTTCCTGCAAGTGTGGGAGTAATCCTCTTTGCGATGAACTTTATCTTCACCTTCTTTAAAGCGGACGGATACCTGTTTGCATTCAAAGATTATGATATGACAATGTCGCTTCCGTTATCGGTCAAATCAATCGTCGGAACGCGATTCTTGCGAATGTATATATTAAATTTGCCGTATTCATTGCTTGTATCGGCATCGATGATTTTGGGCTATGCGATATACGAAAAGGTCGATGCATGGCGCATAATAGTCTGGATTGTCGGAACTTTTATGATACAGCTTGTTGCAATGGTGCTTGCATCGATTCTGTCGGCACTTATTGCGGGTATTGGAACGAAGTTTAAGTTTAAGAAGATAGCAAGAGCGATTCTTACCTTTGCATTCTGTATTTTCTGCTTCTCGTTAAGATACATAATCGATGCGACGGTAGCAAAGGATTCTGCCGTAATGATAGATAAGATCGATATGTTTAATTCGGGAGTTAATCGCTATCTCTTCCCGGCCAAGTGGTTTGACGGTGCGGTAAGCGATTACTCCGTATGGCAGTTTATTCTTCTTGTTGTCGTATCGATTGCAATCTATGAGCTTTTTGCCTATGTGCTTTCGAAGTTCTATAGACAGATTAATACTCGACTTATGTCGGAGGGCGGCAACAGAAGAAAGACTAAGGCTAAGCATATCGGTAAGAAAAGCGCTGTCAATACAATTGCGCATAAGGAATTCAAGCGCTTGGTAAGTTCCAATAACTACTTCGTTAACATGTGCATGGGACATCTTCTTGTACTAATTATGGTAATTGCGCTTATAGTATTCGGAGTTGACAAGATTATTAACGTAATAGTTGAAGGCGCACCGGTTACGAAGGAGATGATAATCCCGATTATTCCGATCATCGTGCATTTCCTTGTCGGAATGGCAACAACGACGGCATGCTCTTATTCTCTTGAGGGTAAAAGCTATTGGATTTTACAGAGTCTTCCGATTGAGAAGTCTACTGTAGTTAAGGGAAAGATGGCATTTCAGTTATACCTTTCGCTTCCATTTGAAGTATTCGGTAATCTGGCGCTTGCGATTGCGTGTCATGCCAAGATATATGAAGTGATACTCTTTGTTATCTGCGGAATTGTATTAGGCTTATTTGCCGCAACTTACGGAATGTATTGCAATGTAAGTCACATTAATCTCGAATGGACGAATGAGATGGAAGTAATTAAGCAAAGCGCTGCAGTAACGCTATACTGCCTGCCTAATATGTTTATCATGATGATTCTGGGAGTAGCGATTATATTCCTTGGAAGACTCATCCATCCTGATATCGAGATATTGGCCATCACGATTATATATATGGCGCTTGCGACACTTTTCTATAAGGGTTCGATAAGAAAAGCCGAGAGAATATAAAAACTTAAATATGAGCATTATTAAAGGGCGGTTGGTTATCCAATCGCCCTTTATGTATGAATTAATATTCGCCTGCAGTATATTTGTCGATAAGCTTGCGGATACGCTCGTACGGATCAAGAAGATCGCTTATGGATGCGTCATGGTTGATTGTATCGATGAGGTAAGATACATACTTACTCATATCGCAGCTTATATAGTACTCTCTTGCAAGAAGTTCAGGTGGCTGATATGCGAGGTTGGTGGTTACGATTCTGTAGATTAAACCTTCCTCAACAGCCTTATCGAAGCGCTCCATACCGGCTGTGAAAAGTCCGAATGTAGCAACTACGAAGATACGACCTGCATTTCTCTTCTTTAATTCTCTTGCCGTATCAATCATTGAATCGCCTGATGCAATCATATCATCGATGATGAATACATCCTTGCCTTCAATGTTGGTACCTAAGAATTCATGAGCAACTATAGGATTACGTCCGTCTACGATACGGCTATAGTCTCTTCTCTTGTAGAACATACCCATATCTACTCCGAGTACGTTGGCAAGATAGATTGCACGTCCCGTTGCGCCTTCGTCAGGGGAAATAATCATTAAGTGGTCGTTATCGAACTTAACGTCCTTAACGTTCTTGCAGATTCCCTTGATGAACTGATATGAACTTCCTACAGACTCGAAGCTGTGAAGCGGAATAGCATTCTGCACACGAGGATCGTGAGCATCGAAGGTGATGATGGAGTCAACACCCATTGCTACGAGTTCCTGCAATGCTACTGCACAGTCGAGTGACTCACGTGCGGTACGGCGATGCTGGCGGCTTTCATAAAGGAAAGGAAGAATAACGTTGATTCTTCTTGCCTTACCGCTTATAGCAGCGATTACACGCTTGATATCCTGGTAATGATCATCAGGAGACATATGGTTTTCGTGACCGCTTATTGTGTAAGTAATGCTGTAGTTTGTTACGTCACAGATAATGAAGATATCATATCCGCGTACGGATTCACCGATGGTAGCCTTAGCTTCACCGGATGAGAAACGTGGAGTCTTAACCGGGATGAGATATGATTCCTTAACGTAGCCCTTGAATGTAATGTCATTCTCATGCTCGTGGTTGCGGGTCTCTCTCCAACGCTTTAAGTAAGCATCGATTTTAACGCCGGATTCGACGCCCTTCATGGAAATAATACCAAGCGGGCCGACCGGGACGGTGTTAAGATCGCGCTCGTCATGCTGTTCCTGCTGCATAGCAAATAAATCCTCCTAGTGATTATATATATTACGCACGTCTTGTGATAAGTCTTAAATCCTTGCCTACAAGACGGATAAAATCATAGTTCCTGGATATACGTGAAAAAGTTCTTTCCGTATAAGAATTTCTAAGTCCTTCGAGATCCAAATTGGTCGATATGATGGTCGATTTATGTCTTAAGATTCTTTCGTTAATGCACATAAATAACTGCGAAGTCGTATAACTGTTGGAAATCTCGGTTCCGAGGTCATCTATTATAAGAAGGTCACAGTTAAAGATATTCTGGTACATATCTTGTGCGTCCGAAGTTTTATTATACGCATTTTCTTTGAATACGTCAAATAGTCCGAAGGCACTAAAATAAATAACGGATTTACCGCGGTCTATTAAATCTTTGGCAACACAGTTACTTAAGAAAGTCTTGCCTACACCGGTTGGACCGAAGATAAATAAGTTACCGTGCTTTTCGTCAAAGCTGTCTATAAAACTTCTGCATTTAATAACCGCATTTTTAATTGCCTGATACGGAGTCTGGTTATTAACCGCATCAGCGGGATTATCCGAAAAAATGTCATAGTTGAAGTTTTCAAAGTTTTCATCCGAAAGAGCATTGATGAGATTTGACTGATTGTAAAGGATGTTCATGGAAGCCTGCTCGAAACAATGGCAACGCTTACCGTTAACGAATCCTGTGTCTTTACAATCTTTGCATTTGAAATCCGGCTCTATATAAGACATGTCTACGCCGAGATTGGACATGAGCGCAGCTTTTCTTTCATTAAGATCGATAAGTGACTTTTTTAATGATACAATCGCAGTATC
>JAGAAH010000194.1 GCA_017615375.1 Lachnospiraceae bacterium
AGCGTTACCCTGAGCATCTGTGATAGTAACGATTTTATTATTGAAAGATGCCTGAATATGTGCCTGTCCGTGTTCAACGTTTTTCTTTACACGACGCTTTGCAATTTTCTTTGTTGCCTGCTTTGCCATATCTAAACTAACCTACTTTCTAAAAATATAAATACATACGAATCAGACTAACAATTATTTCTTCTTGTTAGCTATAGTCTTCTTAGGACCCTTTCTTGTTCTGGCATTATTCTTTGTATGCTGTCCACGAACCGGAAGTCCCTTTCTATGACGGATACCACGATAGCATCCGATTTCCTGTAATCTCTTAATGTTAAGAGCTGTCTCACGGCGAAGATCTCCTTCTACAGTGAAGTCTTCATCAATAACAGCACTAATCTTCTTAACATCATCGTCTGTTAAATCCTTGCATCTAACGTCAATATCAACGCCAGCCTTCTCAAGGATCTTAGTTGCGCTTACGCGTCCAATACCATAAATATAAGTTAAGCCGATCTCTACGCGCTTATCTCTTGGTAAATCTACACCTGCAATACGAGCCATGTGTATTTACACCTCCACATTAATCTTAAAAAATCATTGTAAACTGCGATATGCTTCCTTCTTACAGCTCCGGTTGCCCGGCCTGAAATGTGTGTAAGCCCAAAGCTATCACAAACGAACCTCGTGTATAAAAGCTCTCGGTATTAAACTTATATACACCGGCGATTCACGCCGTCTATTATGAACCGATTGCATAGATACGTACAATCGGCAGCCGCACATAATAAAACATTCGCATAACGCGACAAATGATAATCTTAGGTTTCACGAAGTGAAATCTTAGATTATCCCTGTCTCTGCTTATGCTTTGGATTCTCACAGATAATTCTGATAGAACCTTTTCTCTTGATAACTTTGCACTTTTCGCAAATTGGTTTTACTGAAGATCTTACTTTCATTAAGTAGTGCCTCCTTTCCAAAAATCTTGCTAATTGGGGTAAAACGCGCAAAAAGGGCGCACTTTTACCCTTTCCCTAAAAGCGTCCGTCTATCATTATAACAAAATAATTCAAGGCTTGCAACACTTTTTTTATTTATCTCTCCAAACAATTCTGCCCTTTGTCAAATCGTATGGGGAAAGCTCCAATGTAACCGTATCACCCGGTAAAATACGAATGAAATTCATTCTTAACTTGCCGCTTATATGGGCAATTACCTGATGTCCGTTCTCAAGCTCAACCTGAAACATTGCGTTCGGGAGCTTTTCTATAACTTTTCCTTCAACTTCGATAATGTCTGTTTTGGACATATATACTCTCCTTTAAAAAACTTATCTATATGTAACCCGATTATTTAATGGGACATAATCTATCATACAAACCTTCTGCAATCTCTTCTTCCGTAAGTGAAAGTATCTCAGGTCTTCCCGTTGTTATAAGAATCGTATTCTCATAATGAGCGGATAAGGAACCGTCCGCACTTACTACAGACCAGCCGTCGCCGTAGGTATCGAACTCAACTTCCCATGTTCCCGCATTAATCATCGGTTCAATGGCGAGTGTCATACCGGCTCTAAGCTTAGGTCCGCGAAGAAGCTGTTTAAAGTTCGGAATCTGCGGGTCTTCGTGCATATTGGTTCCGATTCCGTGACCTACAAGATCACGTACGACACCGTAGCCGAAGCTCTCGGCATAATTTCCGATTGCAGCCGATATCTCAAATAAATGATGTCCTTCGGATGCAACTTTCATTCCTTCAAAAAAGCTCTGTCTTGTTCTTTCTATAAGAAGTCTTGCTTCCTCTGTTATGTTACCCACACCGTGTGTACGAGCCGCATCAGACTGGTAGCCTTTGTGGATAACGCCTATGTCGAGGCTTACGATATCACCGTCCTTGATTATTCTTTCTTTGGTCGGGATGCCGTGTACGACTTCTTCATTAATAGATACACACACCGAACCCGGATAGCCGTTGTAACCCTTGAATGAAGGGAGGCAATGATAACTTCTTATCATCTCGTCGGCAAGCTTATCAACTTCCCATGTTGACATGCCCGGCTTAAGTGAGTGACCCAATTCCTGGTGAACCTTGGCAAGAATCACACCGGCTTCTCTCATCAGCTCTATTTCACGTTCTGATTTAATAGTTATAGCCATTAGTTTGCTCCTATTCTTGCTAATATATCGCTTAATACTTCGGAAGGTGACTTGGTTCCGTCAAATTCGACGAGAATTCCTTCCTTCTTATAATAATCAATCAAAGGTGCTGTCTGCTCATGATATACCTTAAGACGATTAAGTACCGTCTCAGGCTTATCATCTTCACGGAGCACAAGTTTACTTCCGCACTTATCGCAGATGCCTTCAACCTTCGGAGGCATATTCTCGATATGATAGGTCATTCCGCAATCAAGACAAGCTCTTCTGCCTGCCATACGCTTAACGATTACTTCATCGGCAACCTCTAAGTCTATCGCGTAGTCCATCTTCAACGACTTCTCGGCAAGAGCTTTGGTTAATGCCTCTGCCTGTGGAATCGTACGTGGAAATCCGTCAAGGATGAAACCGTTCTTACAATCAGCTTCCGCAATGCGGTCAACTACAAGATCGCATACAAGCTCATCCGGTACGAGCTGTCCCTTATCCATGTATTCCTTTGCCTTAAGACCGAGCGCAGTGCCGTTCTTAATGTTATTTCTGAAGATGTCTCCCGTTGAGATATGCGGGATTGAAAACTTTTCCGATAAAACTTTGGCCTGGGAACCTTTTCCTGCTCCCGGGGCGCCCAACATAATAAGCTTCATGACCTTCCTCCGTATAAAATTACGAAAAACAGCGGTAGCTCGAATACCAAAATGGTGTTCGAGCCGCTGTTAATATATGAGTTCAATTAGTTCTTTAAAAAGCCCTTATAGTTACGTGTTCTCATCTGAGCTTCAATCTGATTTAATGTCTCGATTACAACTCCGACGATAATGATGAGTGATGTTCCACCGAATGAAACGCTCGCATTAAATACACCGTTGAAGAAAATCGGGATAATAGATACGATTATAAGACCTACGGCTCCGATGAAGATAATGTACTTCAAAACTTCGCTAAGGTAATCGCTGGTTGGTGTACCAGGTCTGATACCAGGAATGAAGCCGCCGCTCTTCTTTAAGTTATTTGCAACTTCCAACGGATTGAATGTAATCTGTGTATAGAAGTAAGCAAATGCAACTATAAGTACAATGTAAAGTAATAAGCCCCATGTGTACTTAGGCTGGCTTAACTTGCACCAGTTATGCTCTGATAATCCACGAAGTACGTCATACCAGAAACCTGTTCCTTCTGACTTACCAACGAGGGAAGCAATAACAACAGGTGTTGTCATAAGTGACTGTGCAAAGATTACCGGGATAACACCTGTGGTGTTAACTTTTAACGGAATCGTTGATGATGCCGCGCCGGCAAACTGTGCCTGGCCTGCAGTCTTTCTACTCTGCTGTACAGGGATGATTCTCTCTGCATCCTGTAAAAGGATTACGAGAACTACTGTTGCAAGGATTACTGCAAGGATAACTACAATCGCAAGGAGTGCGTTACCTAAGTTCTTGCCTTCAACGAACTTTGTCTTTAAGCTCATGATGTCGCTTGGGATTCTTGAGATGATATTGATAACGAGTACTACTGAAATACCGTTTCCAACACCATGCTCTGTAATTCTCTCACCAATCCACATAAGAACTGCAGAACCTGCTGTAAGTCCGATGATAATCGTTGCATATACAAAAGCGCTGTTAGACGTTAAGTAACCCGATCTTGAGAAACCGATTACCATTGCAACTGATTCGATAACTGCAAGTGCAACTGTTACGTAACGTGTAATTGCTGCAAGTTTCTTTCTTCCATCTTCACCATCCTGCTGTAACTCACCAAGTGCAGGTATTGCAATGGTAAGAAGCTGAATAATAATGGATGATGTGATGTAAGGTGTAATGCTTAATGCGAAGATGGACATCTTCTCAAATGAACCACCTGTAATCGCACTTAAGAATCCGAATGACTCATTCGCAAGGTTCTTAAACCACTCCTGGAACAACTCGCCGTTAACGCCCGGAAGCGGAATCTGTGAACCAACACGGATTACTACAAGCATCAAAAATGTGAAAAATATCTTTTTTCTTAATTCTTTGATTTTAAAAGCGCCGGTAAGTGTCTCTAACATTAGATCACCTCTGCATTTCCACCAGCAGCTTCAATCTTAGCTTTTGCGCCTTCTGAGAATGCATTAGCCTTTACGGTAAGCTTTTTGGTTAATTCTCCGTTTCCAAGAATCTTAACACCATCTCTTGGATTCTTAATGATACCTTTCTCCATTAATGCTTCTACATTAACTTCTGTACCATTATCAAATACTTCTAAAGCGGATACGTTAATGCCTACAATTGTTAAAGTATTTCTATTCTTAAATCCTCTTTTTGGAAGACGTCTGAATAATGGCATCTGGCCACCTTCAAATCCGAGTCTCGGAGCTCCGGAACGAGCTTTCTGTCCCTTGTGTCCCTTACCGGCTGTCTTACCGTTTCCTGAACCGTGTCCACGTCCTCTTCTGAAATTATCACTATGCTTAGAACCATCAGCTGGTCTTAAATTTGATAAATCCATTTATGTGACACCTCCTATCTAATCTTAATTTTCCTCAACTTTTACTAAATGCTGTACCTTATGAATCATGCCACGAACTGCATCGTTATCAGGCATTTCAACTGTCTGATGAAGCTTTCTTAAACCGAGTGCTTCAACTGTCTTCTTATTCTTCGGTACTGCTCCGATTGGAGATTTAACAAGTGTAATCTTTAATGTCTTTGCCATTTTATCTTACCTCCTTAACCCAGTACTTCTTCTACTGCTTTACCGCGGAGTTTTGCAACTTCTTCAGGAGACTTTAACTGGCTAAGAGCATCGATTGTAGCAAGTACTACGTTTCTCTTGTTATTTGATCCCAAAGACTTGGTACGGATGTTCTTGATTCCTGCGAGCTCACATACGGCACGTGCAGGACCACCTGCGATAACACCGGTACCTTGAGGTGCTCTCTTTAATAACACGGATGCTCCGGTGTTCTTTCCGGTAATATCGTGTGGAATACTATTGTTCTCATCGAGTTTAACCTCGATCATATTCTTTAATGCGTCTTCCTTGCCCTTGCGGATAGCTTCCGGAACTTCCTTAGCTTTACCAAGGCCAACGCCTACATGACCATTATGATCACCGACAACTACTAAAGCTGTAAATCTTCTGATATTTCCACCCTTAACAACCTTAGTTACCGGCTTAATAAAGGAAATATCTTCAATTTCAAGCTCTCTTGTATCTATGTTTGTACGCTTCATGTACTCGTTTCCTCCTTGCTAGAATGTAAGTCCGGCTTCTCTTGCAGCTTCTGCAAGTGCCTTGACTTTTCCGTCATATTTGAATCCGCCTCTATCGAAGACAACTTCTTTGATACCCTTCTCTAATGCCTTCTTTGCAACAGCTGTACCAACTGCTGCAGCAGCTTCTACGTTATTGGTCTTATCGAGTCCGGACTTAATATCCTTCTCTAAGGTAGAAGCAGAGCAAAGTGTGTTACCTACGGTATCGTCAATGATCTGCGCATACAT
>JAGAAH010000195.1 GCA_017615375.1 Lachnospiraceae bacterium
CCATCAATATCGTTAATGAATTGAAGTTTCTCCATCGGAACGCCGGATTCACGAAGGAATTCCAGTATGTTTTCGCTCTTATCAGTCAGATAGAATGTTATTTCAACTCCGTTTTCTTCCTCTGAATAATTAGGGCTTATATCTGTACCAAATTCATCTTTCGTATATCTCGAATAATCATTCCAACGCTTGCCGCCGGTATAAGTTATACGAAGCAAGGCATTATAGACATTATACATTTCTCCGTACGGCGAATCCTTAAAATACCAAGCAGCATTATAATATACAAGTCGCAAGTTTCCCGCAGCAAGATCTTTCTGCACAGCTTCTTCAAGACCTACAGGATCGAGGTCATAATCAATTTGACTAACAATATCGCTGTAGACATAAGTTGAAATATTTGCCGAAGCCGGTGTTCTTCCTTCTCTCGCAACTTCAAATACAGACGAAGGATTGTTGAACTTCTTGTCAATGTAATAACAGATTGAGTTCTCATCCTTAAGATCGTTTCTGAATAACGGAAGGTTATATGCTCTCTCCATTATCGAACCATCATTAAGAAGATAACGTACCGTCACATACAAAGTACAATCAGACTTATTGCCAAGCACGTAGTCCCTATTCTCA
This sequence comes from Lachnospiraceae bacterium, assembly GCA_017615375.1. Classification (GTDB taxonomy): domain Bacteria; phylum Bacillota; class Clostridia; order Lachnospirales; family Lachnospiraceae; genus XBB1006. The sequence continues at coordinate 628 of JAGAAH010000195.1, forward strand.
AGAAACATCTTATGCATCGCTATAACCTCGGCAATATCCGTGGAATCCGCATGGCAATATGCATCAGTCGTAATGTCGTCCTTGAAATTACTGTATCTGTACCCATTATAGAATATTTCAAGTGAAGCTTTCTTAACTTCGCTTTCCTCAGGCAGGCGGCTTCCGATTCCCAAAACATCGGTTTGCAGACCTGCAAGGAATATACCCATCACAACTGCCACTATCGCAGCAGGAATCAATACTATCTTGCGACGTATTATGCTGAATGACTTCTCAAATAATGCACTTATCAGAATGTATATTACAAATGCCGTAATAAGGATTATTAAGACATTAAGCCATATCTGTCTGTTATAATTGACTTTGACATTACGCATCTCGAATATCAGATATATGGCAACTACCGATGAACATACTGTAATTCCGATGCTGAAGAACGTCTTGAGCCAGCGCTTGATAAGAAAATCGCCTGTATTCTCAATAGGTCTTCTCTGGTAAGCAACGTAAGCAAGTATGATAAAAATCGCTACCGGTATCAAATACCATAAAAATCTGTATGAATACGTAAATTTCGCAGTATTAATGTCTATATACTCTGCACCCGGTCTGCATCCGTAATAAAGGAAATTTCGCGGTGAAAGTATCATGTCTTTCTTGGTCGGATCTGTCAATACATTCAAATAATCAGCCGTATAGCCATATATGACGCTACTTGCGGCAAACATTATTATCGCTTTAAGAAGCAAATATAAATAATTAAAAATTATGTAAAGTATCGGTGCTACGTACCACACACCGCAGATCATATTAAGCAATACCGCCATTGAATAGAACAGTATTCCGCCTACTACAAACAGCAGATACTCATATACCAATACTCCCGGCCCCGGAAGATATTTTAGCTTATCTGTTCCAAGCGGAAGCCAACAGAGTAATGTTATAATCGGTGGTATCACAATCGGCATAAGTCCCTTGAGATAGCTTGTCACAAAAAGCTGGCACCTGGTAAAAGGCATCGCATGCAACGCCTGTGCCGTCCTTCTATCAAACAAATAATAGAAATTAATAAAAGCCATAATTGCAGCAAGAATCAATATTAATTCAATCTTTACCGGATGATTAACATAATTCAAGAGTCCATAGCCATATGCGGATATGAAGTCATCAAAGGTCTCATATCCAAGTTCTCTAAAACTTACCGAATCACGCCAATAGCCAATCGGACCGCTTAGAAGATACACAATTGTGAGAAGCACGGTAACGACTATATGCGGTATAAGATTACGCTTAACTATCGCCTTACGAAATAAGGATATCTTTGGCTGCATAATTCGTACCTCCCAACTCATAAATGAATATTTCTTCGAGCGTCAGCGGTATTGTTTCCAGGAACATCGGATTGTACTTACTAAACGCATCTACAACATTTTTTTCATGATCCTTTATAATTAAATTCACAACTCTTCCCGTCGTTGTAGAATGCAATACGTTAGGCAAATCTTTGAAATCCGGAATCTCCCCGTCGAATGCCATCTGGACTTTCACAGTATTCTCCTGCATGTCCTCGAGTGAACACTCTAAAATAACTCTTCCGTCTGCCATAATGCCCACGTGGTCGCACACATCCTCTAACTCTCTTAAGTTATGTGAGGAAACCAAAACCGTAACACCTCTGTCCGCCACTTCTTTCAAAAGTAGGCTCCATACCTGATGTCTCATAACAGGATCAAGTCCGTCGACAGGCTCATCCAGTATAAGGACTTCAGGTCTCTGTGCAATTGCAAGCCAGAACGCTGCCTGCTTCTGCATACCTTTGGAAAGGAACCTCATCTTCTTCTTCATGTCGATCTTCGGAAAATACTGCGCAAGACTCATAAAATAATTCATATCAAAAGACTTATACGTATCAGCGTAGAATTTTGCCATATCCTTCAAG
>JAGAAH010000196.1 GCA_017615375.1 Lachnospiraceae bacterium
TATAATTTAAAGCACTTCTTAAGGTCTTTCATATCACCGATTGCAAGAACCACATCATCTTCCTTAAATTCCGTATCGGCTGAAGGCATGATTACGCGCTCATTTCTCTTAACCGTAAGAATATTGATGCTGTACTTTCTGCGGACATCTATTTGCTGTATAGTCTTGCCGTACCACTCGGTCGGAACTTTAAGCTCATAGATAAGATGGTCGCTATCTAACTGCACAAAGTCCAATATATTATCAGATGCAAACCTTGTTGCAACACGGAAAGCCATCTGCTTTTCCGGATAGATTGCTTCATCCGCTCCGTTACGAAGCAAAAACTTCATCTGAGTATCATTGGTCGCTCGTGAAACGACCTTCTTTGCTCCAAGCTCTTTAAGAAGCGAAGTCGCTTCAAGCGATTGCTGGAATAAGTTGCCGAGCGTTACAAAGCAGATGTCGTAATTGCCCACGCCGAGAGTCTTAACAAACTCCTCGCTTGTAGCATCTCCTATAAGCGCATTGGTAACATAAGGCAATATATCGTTGATACGTGCCTCATCATTATCTACTACCATTACCTCGCATTTAAGCTCGCTTAAGTGCTTGGCAAGATGACTGCCGAATTCACCGGCTCCTATAACCAAAATTGTTTTCATATCATTCACCTACCCTACAGTTATTTTCTCAAGCGGATACATTGCATTACTGTCTTCCGACGAAACGGCCGCATAGATAAGCGTCAAGCCGCCGACACGTCCGAAGAACATAAGAAACATAAGAAGTATCCTTGATATTAAAGAAAGGCTTGTCGTTATTCCCATCGTAAGACCGACGGTCGCGATTGCGGAATCCGCTTCAAAGAAACTTACAAGAAGCGGCAAGCCTTCTATCTTACTAATTATTATACCTACCGTAAAGCTTAATGCGAAATACATAAAAAGGATTGCACCCGCAGTTCTTATCGTATCTTCCGCAATTCTTCTCTTAAAGACCGGCACTTCTTTCTTACGCGCAAATACGGATATTGCGGCGAGGAATAAAACCGCCAAAGTCGTAGTCTTCATTCCTCCGGCAGTGGAACCCGATGATCCGCCAATCATCATAAGAAAGAGCATTACCGCGGTTCCGGATTCACTCATTGCGGATAAATCCTGCGTATTAAATCCTGCGGTTCTTGCCGTTACCGATTGGAAGAACGAACTTGCGAGTCGCTCTTTTATAGGAAGATTACCATATTCCCCGAATATAAAATATATTGCAGGAAATACTATAAGTACAATCGATGTTAAAAGCACTATCTTGCTCTGTAACGCGTACTTTTTAATATTAAACTTATGCACTATAACGTCGCTCCAGGTAAGAAATCCGATTCCGCCGATTATTATAAGAAGCATTATTACAATATTAAGATATGCGTTGGCGCTATAGGACGTAAGGGATGAAAACTCACCTTTCTCTCCCATAAGGTCAAAGCCTGCATTACAGAATGCGGAGATTGAATGAAAGACTGAATAACCGATAGCTTTTATCGGGCGATACTCTTTCAAGAATACCGGTAAAAGCATAGCTGCACCGATTCCTTCTATAAGAAGAGTTCCCTTAATTATAAATGCGGTAAGCTTAACCATTCCGCTTATATTATGTGCGGCAACGGACTCCTGCATAACCGTACGCTGCATAAGACCTATCTTACGGCCTGACGCACGAAGAATTGCAAGTCCTACGGTTATAACTCCCATTCCGCCTATTTGAATCATTGTAAGGATTACAATCTGTCCGAAAGTGGACCAATATGTCGCCGTATCCTTAACCACAAGTCCTGTAACGCAGGTTGCGGACACAGCAGTAAATAAAGCATCCGGGAATGATGTCATTACCCGGCTGCGCGAAGAAATCGGAAGCATAAGTAATATGCTTCCGACCATGATCAATATAAAGAAACTAAGTATAATAATGCGAAAAGCGCTTCTGCTTCGCTTATTCTTAATCGGACTAATCATATGCCGCTCCTATAGGAATCCAATTTCCTACATAATAGCACATTTTATCCGATTATTCCACCGCACTAAAATGCGATGAAAATTATTAATTTAACTATTTTAATAAACCCTCTTGTCAAAACAGTTTTCAAATGATATCATTATTAACACGATTTGGTATGTTTAACATATCACTTGATTAGCACCGTCCGATTGCGCCAACAATTTGTTCGGTGCTTTTCTTTTGTAATAATCCGTCAAAAGCATCTCCATTCTGTCTATGCCTTCTTTAGTTTCACAGATAAGACTTTTTATTTCATAATAATTTGCAATTTGTAATACGCGCTTGAGATAATAATCCCACACCAAGTGAGAATCCGTATCCGGAATATAATCAAGTAATAATTCCGTTGCCTTACCAGTATACTTCCTCTCCCGCGGCTTTTCGCATTTAAGAACTTCTTTCAATGAGATACATTCTATTATCTGCAAATCAGTCTGCAATTTCAGCTTTATACCGTAAGTAATTGGTTTATTGTCCCAAACTGTACCATATAATTTATATGTTCTTTTCATCAATAACCTCCTTTCTACAATTCGATTGCTATTCCGGTGTTATACTCTATTGCTCTTATGGCATAATCCCTTAACACCTTTAAGGCACTTGCAAATTGATTTTTTACACAACTCTCCGGAAGTTTATCAATCATATTAACCAAATCTTTGCACTTATCCGCATTGATATAATCATAGTCACCATCATCCAAGAGCGTGTCACAAGTGGCATTAATACTATCAACCAAATTATCAAGCAGCCATTCCTGTTCTTCTTCAGACATTACATACTCTTCTACTCTTTCTGGGACTCCCGTTCCCAAATCATATATAGGGCCATACATTCCAATTCCCTCGAGAGTTTTTGCTAAATATATACGCATAATTACATCTCCTTTCGTTTTTTTATCTTAAAATGCGTTTCATCTTGGTTTCTGCTCGGCTTTCCCATAATGTCTGTATACATCTTTGCCTTCTTATCGAAAACTCTAAGATAACCTCCGGGCATATCTGCTTTTATGATATAGTTCTCATTTTTAAAAACAAATTTTACACCTTGAGCCTTTCCTTTTACACCATGAGTAAACTTATCAACGATTTCATTTAGATTTACAAGATGCTTCTTCCACATTTCATTATGCTTTGCTTCGCGTAGCTTGCTTTTATAATATCTAATTGCCTCTAGCATAGATCCATGTCGTGTTATCTTTCCATAAACTTTTGCTGCATCCGAATATCTTGACTTACTATCTGCCATGGCGAACCTCCTTACATAATCTGTGAAAATCAACATAAACTCTGTAATTAATTCCCATAACATTAAGTTGTTTTTCTACTAATGAATCGTGTTTCCCGTATATAATTAGCTTCTCAGGCATTAGATTTAAAACCTTAGCAAGATATGAATAATCATATTCTTCCTCCAACTTATCGCAACCCAAGAAGCCCGATGCAACCATAATTCCTTTAGGAACATTGACAAAAGCATTATATGGATCAATGCCTCCGGTCCGAGTATTAATGATTATCTTAATATCATTTATTGCCAGCACGCTTAAAAACAAATGATTCAACAAAAACATTGCCTGCTGCCATTCTTCATCCATATCATCGGTAATTGTTACATCCAACCCGATAACTCCCATAAAAGACCTATATTCATCAATTTCGTCCAACAGTTTTCCTAGCCTTGGATATAATCTTTGATCCCCGTCAAAGAAGCACAATACTGTTCTGCTTCTATCCGAAACCATTTTATTCTTTCTTTGAGAATATGGA
>JAGAAH010000197.1 GCA_017615375.1 Lachnospiraceae bacterium
TCATATATATGAGGCTTTAAATCAATCGTAGCCTCGCCCTTTTTGGTTTCTTTCGTAATGATAATCTCATCCTTGGAAAGAAATGAATTGATTTTTTCGCTCAATTCGGCCGTATCGGTAATCAAACCGACATCCGAAGTTTTATTATACAGTGCATACTTGGCGGATGCAACTATCGACATGGAATTTTTGGCATGTTCCGGCAAAAGCTTATAATCTTCCACTCTTATACCTTCCACCATGCAATTATTTAAAGCTTTAATTGCATCAGCCGAAGACATTGTGGACTTTACACCTATATCCATATATTCGCCGTCGCTTACAACACCAACGGATAACGGTGCAGCAAATGACATAATCTGGTGCGGATTATAGCCTTCGGAATAAGATATATCTATTCCTGCACGTATAATTGCCTTTTGAAAAAAGCGCATGATATCAAGGTGTCCGATAAACTTCATTGAACCATGCTTACTGAACTTAATTCTAATGTTCAATGCAGACACCTCCTTTGTAGACGCCGACGCCGCATCCGGCACATTTCTGACGGCAGTTTGGTGTAACCACACCTTTCTTGGCATTTTCGTATTCTCTTATAAGGAATTGCTTCGTAACTCCTGCATCTATAAAATCCCAAGGAAGGATTTCATCATAATCGCGTTCTCTGAATATATAGAAATCAGGGTCTACGCCGCACTCTTCAAAGCATTCTTTCCATACGTCAACTTTGAAGAATTCTTCCCAGGCATCAAAAATCTGGCCTTTTTCATAGGCTTTAAGAATAACATTATTAAGCTTTCTGTCACCGCGGGCAAAGATTCCTTCAAGTATTGTAACATCTTCGTGATGCCATATATAATGCATACTCTTTTTATTAAGCTGTTCCATCATATGAGACTTAACAAGCTTGGCGGCATTGATAAAGTATTCCGAAGTTGTCATCTTGCACCACTGGAACGGGGTAAAAGGCTTCGGTACAAAGAAAGATGTACTCATTGTTACCTGGCACTTACCGTTACGCTGATCCTTCGGTATTTCGTAATAACGTCTGCAAATTTTCTCTGCAAGCTCAGGAATTCCTTTTATATCATCTTCGGTTTCGGTCGGAAGTCCAAGCATAAAGTAAAGCTTAACTTTCTGCCATCCGCCGTCAAAAGCAAGTCCTGCACCGTTAATAATATCATCTTCTGTAAGACCTTTATTGATAACGTCGCGAAGACGCTGCGTTCCGGCCTCAGGTGCAAAGGTTAATGAGCTTTTACGCACATCCTGCACTTTACTCATTACATCAAGCGAGAATGCGTCTATACGAAGAGAAGGAAGCGATATGTTAACTCCCTTTCCGTTATATTTCTCTATCAAATAGTCAAGAAGCTCTTTTAAAGGACGATAATCACTCGAACTTAAGGAGCTTAACGAAATCTCGTCATATCCCGTGGAAGAAAGCATCTGGTCTGCCATTTTCTTAAGCTCGTTAACATCACGTTCTCTTGTCGGACGATATAATACGCCTGCCTGACAGAAACGGCATCCGCGGATACAGCCACGCATTATTTCAAGCGTAACACGGTCCTGAATCGCTTTGATAAACGGAATTACAGGCTTTCTCGGCCATCCGATGTTGCTTGTATTCATCTCAACCTGCTTCTTGATAGTTTTCGGAATATCGTCATATATAGGCTCAAATGAAGCAATCGTGCCATCTTCATTATATGTAACATTATATAATGCAGGTACATAGATGCCCGGAATCTTTGCAAGTTCATGAAGAATGTCCTTTCGTAAACATCCTTCGTCTCTCATCTTTTTATAGGTATCGAGTAATTCGTCGTATACCGTCTCTCCTTCTCCGATGTAGAAAATATCGAAGAAATCGGATATCGGTTCAGGATTATACGTACAAGGTCCGCCGCCTATTACAATCGGATGCTCATTGGTTCTGTCTTTTGAAAGAAGCGGAACCTGTGCAAGATCCAAAATTTGTAATAAATTGGTATAGCACATTTCATATTGGATTGTAATTCCGAGAAAATCAAAGTCTTTCAACGGATCTTGCGATTCAAGCGCAAAAAGAGGAATGTTCTTCTCCTTCATGATCTTATGTAGATCAGGCCAAGGAGAATACACTCTCTCGCACCATGTATCTTCTCTCTGATTGAACATATCGTAGAGAATCTGAATGCCTAAGTGTGACATACCGATTTCGTAATTATCAGGGAAACACATACAGAATCTTATATCGATTTTGCTTTTATCTTTAACAACACTGTTAACTTCGTTTCCGATATAGCGCGCCGGCTTATCTATGGACATTAATATATCGTCGGACAGAGCAAGTTTTCTCATATGTACCTACTTTCTTTGTGAAAGCTCATTCATAATATCATCCCAGGTGATGTTGAATTCACTCATCATAATCATCATAAGGAATATAAGATCCGATATCTCGGCTCTTACGCCTTCGGTATCATGTACTTTGGCAGATAAAACGAGGTCGGTTCCTTCCGCCATGAACTTTTTGGCAATACCGTTTTTGCCGGATTCAAGTACCGACGTTGTATATGAACCCTCTCGCGGATTAACGCGGCGTTCGCAAATGTGATTATATATGGTTTCAAGAAGCTTTCCGGTATTCTTGTCGGCGAAATCTTTATGAAGAATCTCGTTTAAGAAAGGCTCTTCCTCCTTAACACCGTAATTAAGCTGAGATACCTTAATTACAATGCCGTGCTTATTCTTGTCGGCATATACGGACTTGATATACTGGAAATTATTGTTTTCCCAACCTTGTCTTATAACTTTGCCCGATTTAATGTCGAAGTAATGCATTTTACCGTTTTTCATACTGGTTTCAAATGCTTCTTCGTTCATTATGCCGTAGCCTATTACTTCGTTTGTTATGTAATCCTGTGTTATGTAATGAAGGAAACCTACGCTGTCAATGTTAAAATCGCTGTAATGCATCGAGGCTTCATAGATATTTACATTGATACCGTTATCACTTAATGAACGCTTAAGAAGAACTATATCGGTTAAAGTATCATTGATAAGCGGCCCCATTACACCGAGACAATGCGGGTTCTCGAGGGCTTTGTTATAATCGGTTACATTGGTTGAAGACACCATGTAGTAATAAGGGAATGATGTCATGAAA
>JAGAAH010000198.1 GCA_017615375.1 Lachnospiraceae bacterium
ACTTCTTCTCAATATCTTCAATCGCATTGGATATTGCAGAATACTCCATATACTTATTCTTATTAGCGTTGGATACTCGCGCATTAACAAGTGCCTGCGGCAATACTTCCATAACACCCGCAAGTTCCGATAACGGTTTCTTCGTATCTACAATTACCTGCAATAAGTGAAGTGCTGACAATAAGCCGTCTCCCGTTGTATTCTCATCAAGGAAAATAATATGTCCGGACTGCTCTCCACCAAGGTTAAAACCTTTACGCTTCATACATTCCAATACATATCTGTCACCTACAACGGTTCTTTCGATATCGATTGCATTTGCCTTGCCGAACAAAGTAAAACCTAAGTTGGACATAACGGTTCCTACAATCGTATCCTGCTTTAATAAGCCTCTGTTCTTTAAATAAAGACCGCAGATTGCCATAAGCTGATCGCCGTCAACCATATGACCTTTTTCATCAACAGCAAGCATTCTGTCCGCATCGCCGTCAAAAGCAACACCTAGATTGGCGTTTTCTTCCACAACGCGCTTCATAAGCTCTTCCATATGTGTAGAACCACAATTACGATTAATGTTAATACCGTCAGGTTCCGTATGAATTGCTACAACTTCCGCACCGAGCTCTCTTAATGTTCTGACCGATGTGATATATGATGCACCTTCGGCGCAATCCGCAACTATCTTGATTCCGCTTAAATCAAGCGGCACAGCCTTTTTGGCAAAAGCTATATAATCTTCTATTGCATCAAACTTGTATTCAATCTTACCTACATTGGCACCGATTGGCATTGTTACGCCCATCAAATTGGATGATATAAGATTCTCTATCTCATCTTCAAGCTGATCCGGAAGCTTATATCCTTCTCTGTTAAAGAATTTAATACCGTTAAATTCCGCAGGATTGTGAGACGCGGAAATCATTACTCCCGCATCCGCACGATAATATCTTGTAAGATATGCTATAGCAGGCGTAGGAATAACACCTACATATACTGCATTGGCTCCGACCGAGCAGATTCCCGCCATAAGCGCATTGCTTAACATTCCTCCGGAAATTCTCGTATCGCATCCTACGATAATTGTAGGATTATGAGATGTCTCCTTGGTAAGTACAAAAGCACCCGCCTGGCCCAAGCTTGTTGCAAGCTGTATAGTCAGCTCAGAACCTGCAACTCCTCTTACACCGTCAGTTCCAAACATTCTGCTCATATATCAAATCCTCCGATATTATATGCTATTCCTCATCATCCGGAACATTTATAACAAATACCACACCGCTTACGGTAGAAACTTCAATTGATGTAACGCCTTCTATCGGTTTGCAATCAGGTCGTAGCGTAAATGTACCAACCGACGCATTTGCAAAATCAAGGGTTAAGACGAAATCACTGCTTGCAAGCTTATTAACCACACGCTCGCTTCCCGCTACGGTAACAATAACCGTACTCTGTCTATACTCAAGTGCCAACGTATCATCTAAGTTAAGCACCGTTATATAGGATACCGGAATCTCTATCGTTCTTGAAACCTTGGCCGCAATCTCTGCCCTGATAACACAGTTATTCTGGTCAGGATCCACAAGCCATACGCCCTCAGGAAGATAATCTTCCAGATTAATCGGCAATTCATAAGTGCTGTCTTTATTGCTAAGGTCAAGTATCTCTGCCGGCAATTCAATCTTGGTAATATCCTGAAGGTCTTTTCTCTTACCCTTAATTGTAACCATCTGCGGAAGTACGGTTAAGCTGTCAAGTGCATATCCGTCCTTAATATCTCCGAAGTAATCGATTACTACAGGAACAACCTTGGTTTCAAGAATAACCGCCGTTACCTCAACCATAGAAGGTTCAATTGTAATATTCTTGCTTTCGATTCTTTCCCCGTCAATATCATATAACAAAGGTTTAATCGACTGTGTACGGTCATCATACATACCGTCGATATCAATTGTTGCAATAACCTTCTCCAAGGTCTCCATAAGTGATTCAGGTCCCGTAATGGTAACGGTACCCGGATAACAGGTGACGTCGCCCTCGGCATATCCCGACTTAGGAGTGCCCGTTGCGGATGTAACAACCGCAAACTGCTTGGTAACAAGCTCTTCTACAACAATCTTGATATTAGGATTAATAACCTTAACGGTTACATCATTCTTATACTTAAGCGGCGATACCGTTACCGCAACCACACCGTTATTCCAGATAAAGTTATCCATATCCGCCACTACGGAAAAGTCCGACGCGGTCATACCCTTAACTATTGTTCTCGGACCGGTAACTTCAAACCTGATAATATCGGAATTATCTTTGACCTCATATACCTGATTCTTGCTTGTAATTATCTCCGAATTGATAATTGTTGCAGTCGTTGTAAAAGAAACCGTCGTCTGCGGATTCTGAATATTCACAACAACAATCCATATAATCACTGCAAAGAGAAGCGCAAGCAATTTTAATCCGATATTATTGGTCAGATTCTTTGCCATTTTCTTCAGCATTTTCATTGGCATTACCCGCTATCCTCCTCTTCAATTTACTAAAACGACTTTCCTCCGAGAATCTCTTCTGGTTAGCCGTAATTCTATCCTTTAATTCTTCCGGCGTAAGATCTCTCGACAATACGCCTCGCTCTGCTATGGATACACTTCCCGTCTCTTCCGATACTACAATTGTCATCGAATCATTAAGCTCGCTTATACCTACAGCCGCACGATGTCTCGTTCCAAGCTCTTTGCTAAGCCCAAGATTCTCGGATAACGGGAAATAACAGGTTGCGGCAACAACTCTGTCTCCACGCACAATAACAGCACCATCATGCAATGGTGTGTTCTTCTCAAATATATTGATAAGAAGCTGACTGGATACACGTCCGTCAACTGCAATTCCGGTTCTCTCATACTCACCGAGAACAATCTCACGTTCGATACAGATAAGAGCACCTGTCTTGACTTTACCCATATCAAAACAAGCGCGCACTATCTCGCTTATGGTCCTGTCTGTATATCTGTCTGCATTATTCTTCTGGAAATCCGAGAAATTAAACCATGAGAAAAATCTTCTCTGACCAAGCTGTTCAAGTGCTTTACGAAGTTCCGGCTGGAACACTACGAAGAATGCGATAAGACCGTATGTAAAAGCCTTACCTGCAAGCCATACGATAGTCTGCATATCAAGCAATGCAGCAAGTCCATAGAATACCAAAACAAAGATAAGGCCTTTAAAAAGCGCCCACGCTCTTGTATCCCTTATCCATGCCATAACCTTATAAAGAAGGAAGGCTATAATCAGCATCTCAATAATATCAGGCGCACCGATTGACGGCATATGCCATGACGTTGTACTGTTCTTACTGAAAAAATCAGCAATTATCTCAAATATTCTCACAGCCGATTACTCCTTTCTTCAAACTTAAATCTTGATAAATCTACTTAAGATTCTCAGGATCTATATCCAACTCGCGCGCAATTTCACGCTCGACTTCTTCTTCTTTCTTAACCTTGGTCTCATTAAATGTCTTAACCTGCTTCTCCTTGGCTACGACAAGCACCTTCGGCACAGCTCTTACATAATAGTAATAATTATCGTCTTCAAACTGTACGCGCTCGATTCTCTGATAATCAAGGTCAAATACCATAAACTGGAATACAAAACATATAAGTACCGATACGATACTGCCAAGAATAAGACCGAGTATTCCGTACGGATTGCCGATTATAAGCTTTCCGATAAGAATCAAAAGAAGCTGTACAACTCCGCCGACACCGATTGCAATCTTCCATGCTTCCTTGATTGCAAGACGTCTGATAAAATACACAATCACATTTGTGAAGAAGAATGCGGCAACTATAAGCCACATCTCTTTATTGGTCAATATCTGTTCAAGCGCTATATGAAGCTTGGTTGTCTTCAATGCGTCTTCCGATGCAAGCAAAAGCTCCTCATTTGCCTTAATTCCCTTAAGGAAATAGAACATAATCATTCCTACGATTACACTCATAGATGCTGCAGGAGCAGATGTAAGTCCTGTTGCTATAGGCATTGCATATGGTATGCCAAGCATGCTCAAAACAGGTGTAAGTACCGTAAGATATGCCTTCTCTCTTGCAAATCTGAAATAGAGAAGATATGCAAGCAACATCAAAAGCAGGAATATACCTGCAATTTCAATTCCCAATCCGTAAAGATTGGCAGCCGTATATAATCCCAATATTACCGCACCGATTCCCATAGGAACAATAGCACTGCCTACGGACAATATAAGCGGAATAAATATATTGTTAAGCTTCGCATAATATCCCAAATTCAAATGAACCATAAGATAAGCCATAAGCAGCAGGATAAACTTGGCAGCCGGTTTAACATATACCTCATTTTTCTCTATGAAAGTTATTATTCGTGTCTTAATCTCGTATAAAGTATCCATATGCCCTCCAAACGATTACATATTCTCCAGTCGCTTAAGCGCTTTCTTATACGCTTTAAGGCTCTTAACCGAACGACGATATCTGTAGTCTCCCACAAGATAACAAATCGTAAGATAAAGAACCATAAAAATGCCGTAGAAAACTATCACAAGGAAGATTATATGTCCGAAATCAAGTTCGAGTAAACTCTGCACCAGATTCTCGCCCTCGTGCAGTGCCCAAATTGCAAACAAAAGAAAGTAAGCAATCGTTCCTGCAATAAAACCGGACAATAAATTCTTACTTATGAAGTCACTACGATAATAATCCCCTATAGAAAGGGTCTTCTTACCCTTATTCTCTTCAAAAACGGCCAGCTTGGTCATCAAGCGAACCTTTTCTTCATTAACCATATATTCCCCTTAAAGAAAGCTACCCCAATGCATAAGGGTAGCTTTGAAGTTTTAGTGTTTGTCAAGGAAACGCATTCTATCCTTGTCACGTACCTCTTTTGATACTTCCTGCGTAGGTGCCTGCTTAATTCCCTTTGCCAAATTATTGGTCATCTTACCGATACACTGTGGGCAGAATCTTCCCGAACGAATAGGTGCACCGCAGTTCTCACATTCAATCATAACCGGAGAATCCTGCGCAAAAATAAGTCGCTCTTCTCTGATCCACTGCTTAATCTGCTTAACATCTACTTCATTATCATCAGCTATCTGCTGAATGCCTGCCTTACCATGTTCTCTGATATATTCCTTAACCTGATTAAATTTCTTTTCAAGCTCTTCCTTGCATGCAGGACATACCGGCGATCCGGAGATATAATTGAATAATCTGCCGCAGTTTTTACAATTTCTGACATCCATTGTCCATTCCTCCTAATATCCTCTGCCGATACAAACCGTAATAGTATAGATTGCGCCCATCCCATGCCGAAGCAATTCCTTTGCGGCATAGTGCAATGTTGCGCCGGTTGTATATATATCGTCAATTAGCAATATTCTATCATATTTTACATCATTTTCGTAGACTTTGAAAGCACTTTTCACATTATTTTTACGTTCGTGATTGTCAAGAAACTTCTGTGCGGTTGTGCTTTGCTCTCTTAATAAAAGCTCCTCATCCACGGGTATTGAGAGCTTTTCGCCTATATATCTTGCAATAAGTGCGGTCTGATTATAGCCTCTTTTCTTAAGCCTCTTTTTATGAAGCGGAATGGGCACTATTACATCGATTCCAAGTCCTTTAATATAACCGCCGAATCTCTGTACTATCGCTTCTCCGAAAAAGTCTGCATTTTCACGCCTGTTGGAATATTTTAAATCATACATTGCGTTACGTATCTCGCCCTTATAAGCAAAAACGGCCTTATTCTCGACAAATGCATGCTCATATGACCTGCAATCCGCACAATAATAATCACGGTCGTCATCCATCATCTTACCACACTTAATGCATGTCGGCGGCTTAATCACCGTAAGTGAATTCTCACATTCCTTGCAAATCAGGCGCTTTTTTACAATGCTCCCGCAAAGCGGGCATCTTTTCGGATATAAAACTTCTATTAAGTTAATCTTGTGCTACCTCCTTGATTCTCTCGGAAAGACCGCTGTATCTTAAAAGCTCGTTCTTATTCTCTATCATCGTTCTGAATACATTCTCGTCTCCGACCAGTGCCACGCACTTGCTTGCTCTTGTAACCGCCGTATATAGAAGATTACGATTCATTAGCGGCCGCGGGCACTGTAAAAGCGGTATTATTACCGCCGGATACTCCGTACCCTGAGATTTATGGACGGTAACGGCGTATGCAAGCTCAAGTTCGTTAAGGTCTTCGAATGAATAATATACGAATTTGGAGTCATCGAATAAAACTTTAACCATCTTCATCTCTTTATTAATCTTCTCGACGATTCCTATATCACCGTTGAATATGCCCTTGCCCTCTTCCGTCGTAAACCCGAGTCCGTTGGTCATATACCAAGAAATCTCATAATTATTCTTAATCTGCATAACCTTATCGCCTTCGCGAATGGTTATGTCCTTAACCGTACATTCCGCTTTATCATCTTTCGGCGGATTAATGTACTTCTGAAGCACTTCGTTTAAATGCTCGACACCGATATTTCCTATTCTTGTAGGAGTAAGTATCTGGATATCAAGTGGAGATACATTAAAATGCTTGCTAAGATGCTTCATCCAAAGCTCGATTACTACCGATATAACGCTTTCCGAATCATACCGCTTAAGCATAAAGAAGTCCTCGGTCTTAACATCCGTCGAAACCTCCCTGCCTTCAATAATCGCATGTGCATTCTCGACAATCGCGCTGTTACCTTCCTGTCTGAAGATATGCTTTAACTGAACCGTCTTAATCATATCGCTCTTAATTATGTCCGCCAATACCGCTCCCGGGCCGACTGATGGAAGCTGAGCCGCATCACCGACCATTATAAGCCTTGTTCCCGGTATAATCGCTTTTAAAAGCGCATTAAATAACTGTATATCGACCATAGACATCTCGTCTATGATAATTACATCAACATCTAACGGATCCGAATCGTCACGACGAAACTCAGGGCGGTCTCCGGACGTAACATTCATCTCCAAAAGCCTATGAATTGTAGATGCCACATACCCCGTAACTTCGCTCATTCTCTTGGCGGCGCGTCCCGTCGGTGCCGCAAGCACAAAGGTCAGATTATTCTCTTCAAAATACGAAATCATCGCATTTATGATGGTTGTCTTACCGGTACCCGGTCCACCCGTTACAACCAAAGGCGTCTCGCACGCCGCGTAATTAATCGCTTCTCGTTGCAATTCATCAAGCTCTATCTTATTACGTCTCTCAAAATCGGCTATAAACTTATCTATTTTCTTATCTTTCTTAAAATTAACTTTAAGACCCATAAGGTCCCTGGCCGCAGAAAGCTCCAAATAATAGTAGTATGAAGAATATACTCTCGTCTCTCCTTCATCGTCGTCCTTAAATACAAGCTTACGCTCCATTGAAAGATTATCTATCTGGATCTCTATCTCTTCACTTGCTACCATAAGAAGATTCATTGCACGCTCGATAAGTTCTTGCTTCGGAAGATAAGTATGGCCTTCTCTTGAAGCATTCTGCAATACGTATATAATACCGCTTCTGATTCTAAAGTCCGAATCAACGTTGATGCCTACTTTAAAAGCAATTTCGTCAGCCTTTTTAAATCCGACTCCGTCAATCTCGTCCGCTAATCTATAAGGATTCTCCCTTATGATTCTGTAAACTTCAATGTTGTACTTCGAATAAATCTTAACGGCAAGATTAAGGCTTATACCATACTTCTGCAAGAACATCATAGCTTCGCGAAGATCACGCTTCTCTTTTACCTGAACTGCAATCTCCTGCGCTTTTCTACCGGAAATGCCCTTAATCTCTGCAAGACGTTCCGGTTCTTCATCAAGAATACGGAGTGTATCCTCGCCGAACTTCGTAACTATTCTTGATGCAAGTGCAATTCCGATGCCTTTTATCGCACCCGAGCCTAAGTATCTCTCTATATCTAACGTATCTTTGGGGATAATTTCTTCAGCATCCGTAAAACTGAACTGCTCTCCATAATTTGAGTGCACGACAAAATCACCCGAAAGTGCAAGCGTCATTCCGGGCTCGGCTATATTAAGAATTCCGACAGCGGTAAACTTCTCGCCATCACTCTCGAAATCCATAACTGTATATCCCGTCTCATCAGAACGGAACCTGACGGAAATTATATATCCCTCTATGGTAATCATTTCAATGCCCCGCATTCAATAATAATCTAACTACATTTTATATGAGATTCACGCTTCGCACAAGGCGAAGAAATTATAAAATATCTATAAAATACTGTCTTTTTATAATGGTTTTTTCACCCTTTAACCTTTATCAATTCGTTCTATACCCCGTTTTCTCCGAAATTTACGGGATATTCTGAAATTTCTATTCATATCCCGTAGCCAATTCAAGGATACCTACGGGATACATAAGGCTTTTGCATTTTAACCCGTAAGCTTTCCTTTACTTATTACGGACTATATTAAAGAGTTTGATAATCATCCCGTAATTACTCAAACACCAACTACGTGACATATGCCATATTTGCATTTTATCACGTAACAATCTTAATAATCACTACGTGATTTTCATTGATTTTATAATATATCACGTAATCATGTCCTTTTTAACAACGTTACAATATCATATTTTACCAATTTGCCCGTAATAAAAACGCAAAATCATCACCATGATGCAAAAATAACCGCCAGTCCTAAAACTAGCGGTTATCAATAATTGTCTGCTAAACTTTCACTTCTTCTCGTTTTGTCCCGAATATACTGCATCCATATATCCTGCTGTTATAATGCCTGCAGGAAGAGCAACTATTGCTATTCCAAATATCGATGAAACCATCGTTATTATCTTGCCTGCTGTAGATATCGCAAATATATCTCCATAACCAACCGTCGTCAATGACACCGTTGCCCAGTATATCGCATCAAAAAACGTAGCAAACGTTTCCGGCTCAACACTTATCATAACAAGTGCAGCAACCAAAATGTATCCTCCGGCTAAACCACATACTACCAAAAGTGCATTTTTCTGCTTCTTAAAAACTTCAATTATTATCGATATGCTCTTTGAATATCTAACAACCTTAAAAACTCGAAATACTCGTAAAGTCCTAAGTAATCTAAATACCTTCAAAACACGAAATGCTCCATTGACAGGTAATAACGAAGGTAAAATTGCCAGCAGATCTATTATCGCCATTGGTGTAATAGGGTACACCAAAAACGACCTAATTCCTTTGTTTAGCTTAAAATCAGCAGTAAGAAGTCTCAAGACATAGTCGATTATAAAAACGGCTGCAGTTGTAATATCCAATATACCATAAAAGCCTTCTGTACTCTTGGCTGCAATCGGTATAAGGCTTATAATTATTACAAGCATCATAATCAAATCATAAATTCGACTCAGTTTATCATTTTCTTCTGCTACTTCGATTATTTTATAAATTTGTTTTCTCATGCCACCACCTGCTTCTACATTTTTAGCTAAATTAAGCAAGCCAATGTATATTAGCTTGCTTAACTATGCATTTTTATTTTTGTATACGTCTAACCCCTAACGTTGCCTTTACCTCAATATCAAGATAGTAACCATCTTCAATAGTTATCTCTATTTCTTCATCCGGCTTTATTATAAAAGCATCTTTAACCTCTTCGGGTTCTTCCCACCCATCTTCGTTTACAATACGTGCGTTTTTTACAATGCTAATCTGCCCTTGATATGTACCGAGATTTTTTATAACATATGTTCCTACAGGGATAAAATAACATATTTCTCTGTTCTCAAGCTCAGTACCTTCATTAAAGACCATTTCAACGCCGTACTCACCCGGTTCACCTACTTCTATTTCAAAATCGAATTTCGAATTATCAACAACATCTTCAGTTTTGGTATCATTGTCAACAGCAGGATCAATTGTTTTTTCATCATTTGAACCACTTGCTGCCACAATCCAAAAAAGATAAACAGCAAACGCCACTGCTATTATTCCATATTTCAAAACCGGGTTCATTGTCTTTTTCCTTAATAACAATATTGTCAACGGAACCGGGAAAATAAAAATCCATCCCAAAACCCACAGCCAAGTTTTTCTGGGCTTATTATTGCCGCCATTATCGACATCGGCATACCAAGTATATCCACAATCTTTGCAAAGGCCAACTGTCTTATGTACTATTTTCTTTGCATTCTTTCCGCGTATTTCTCCCTGGTTTTCACGACTAAATGTAATGTTTGTACTTTTACATTTAGGACAACCACTTTTTTGTAAAACCTCATTCTCTCGCTGCATTTCTGCGCTTATCATCGTATCGCAAAAACTACACTTTCTACTACCGGTCTCAATCTCAGCACCGCAATTAGGACACTTCATACTTTGCCTCCTGTGTGTTTATTATAGTAAACATCTTTATTATACACAATCTATTCAAATAATAAAAGATATTTTACCATATAGTATATAAAATGAGGTATGGTATGATTAATTACAAGCCGTTTTGGAATACATTAGAAAAATCTTCTGAAAACTGGTATACACTAACTACTAAACATAACATTAACCCGGCGACACTTCATAGATTAAAGCATGATAAGCCGGTATCAACAGTTACAATAGATGCACTATGTAGAATATTGGATTGTAACGTTAATGATATACTGCAATATACTCCTAATTAATTTCATACAATAATTCCAATAGACTTTATACTTTATCAATGCGATAAAGCATAAGGTCTTCTTTTTATTCTACGGACTACCGCACGCATAAAAC
>JAGAAH010000025.1 GCA_017615375.1 Lachnospiraceae bacterium
ACGGTATATGTACTCACAAATGCAGAGGGTACAGCAAATAACCTTGTAGTATCAGGTACAAAGAGTGAAGACCTTGATTATGAGACAGATACAACCAAGCTTCCGATATCGATGACGGTAACATACATTCTTGATGGTAAAGAAGTCAGTGCAGAAGATATTAAGGGAGCTACAGGTCATGTGGTTATTCGCTTTGATTACATCAATAACACAAGCGAAAAAGTAAATATCAACGGATTTGATGAAGACATTCATGTACCGTTCGTTGCAGTTACAGGAGTTTTGCTTGAGAACGAGCATTTTACAAATATTAATGTAACAGGCGGAAAGCTTCTTGATGATGGAGACAGAACCGCAGTTATGGGAATAACTTTCCCGGGATTACAGGAAGACTTGGCAGTTGATCTTGATACATTCGAGATTCCTGAAAGCTTCGAAATTGAGGCTGATGTAACAGACTTTGAACTTGAATCTACATACACAATAGTAACAAATAATGTATTTGAGTCATTTGATACAAGCAAGCTTGATACAATTGATGATTTAAAGGGTAAGGCAAATGAGCTTACAAGTGCAATGACACAGCTTATTACAGGTTCCGAGCAGCTTCATGACGGACTTTCATCACTTCTTACAGGCGCTAATCAGTTGGCAGCAGGAATCACACAGTTAGATGACGGACTTAATACCCTTACAAAGAGCAATAAGGTATTAAACGGCGGAGCAAATCAGATCTTTGCTTCAATCCTTGCGACAGCAACATCAAATTTGCGAGCAGCAGGACTTGAGATTCCGGATCTTACTGCAGACAATTACTATACAGTACTTAAGGCAGTACTTGCAAAGCTTGGCGTAGATATCGATAACCCGGGTCAGGCAGCAGCAGATCCGACAGTTAAGAGCATTCTTACATTAAAAGCTCAGTTAGACAGCGTTAACACATTCTGTCAGGGATTACAGCAGTACACGGCAGGTGTATCACAGGCAGCTGCAGGTGCAGATAAGCTTAACGGAAGCACACCTTCTCTTATTAACGGAATTAAGCAGCTTGAGGCAGGTTCCGGAGAACTTTCTACAGGAATTAAGACATTTAATGAGCAGGGAATTCAGAAGATAATTGATGCATTTAACGGAGATATTTCTTCAATAGCAACAAGACTTGCACCGATTTCCGAAGCTGCAGCACGTTATAAGTCATATAGCGGCAATGCAGATGCTTGCAAGTTTATCTACAAGACAGAAAGCATTAAATAGCAATATCACAATAAAGAGTAGTCAGGTTGCTGCTCGTGAATTAAAAACAAGGACCGGAATTCCGGTCCTTGCTTTTTTATTAATAAATATATTATTTGCTGCATCTGTTGATTGTTTCTTCAAGCATGCCGTGTTGTAATTCGCACACACGGCTTATTCTTTCGCTTACGTCTTCTTTCATGCCGCTTTGAAGCCAGTTAATGGCGAATCCGAAGAATTCGCACTTATAGAAATTGGAAATAACTTCTTTGTCGGAAGAATTAATTTCTTTATTGGCAAAAGCGCGTTCTCCGAAGGTTGTGACCGCATAATCGCATACCTTCCAGAGGTATTGTTCGAAGATATCGCGGTTGACCGAGTTATAGATATGCAAGATTGCGGTACGGTTCTTTCTTGCAAATTCAAGAGCTACATTAAATGCGATCTCGACGGAATCGATGCTCGGATATTCATTAATGATTGCATCAGCTTCTTCTGTTACTATTTCTTCAATCAAAGCAGGCATATCCTGATAGTGATAGTAGAAAGAATTGCGGTTGATTCCACATTTTTCCACGATGTCTTTAATCGTTATCTGATGTAAAGGTCTATCCGAAAGAAGTTCCAGGAATGCTTCTTTAATTGCTTTTTTCGTAAGATTTGTCATTTACTTATTATCCTTTTTTGCTTGTTCTTGTTTTTTGGCCTGGGCTTTTTTCTTTGCTTCTTCGTTCTTTTTCTGTTCTTCCAAAGCTTTCTTTTCCAGCTTCTTTGCTTCCTTTGCAAGGCGAATGCGTTCTTCCGGCGAAGGGAAAGTATCCATGATTTTTTCAAGCAAATGCTTTCTTATGTATATTCCGTAGGATAATTCACACAGAAAAGAAAAGGTCTGCAAGAATTCCTTGTCTTCATCCGAAGCATCGGTAAAGAGTGTCTTGCTTAACTTATACTGTCTCTCGATATCTTTCTTCATAATCTTCATGCCGTCAGGTTCCGGAGTGAAGACTTCTCTGTAGATATCCTCCATATTGAAACCTTCCGCGTTAAAATAGCGCGAGTGCAGAGGATCCATAATTTTCTTGATATCGTTAATGGACAGTATATTTTTAAGATAATATATAAATGTTAAACTTATGAGATGAGCTTTTGAATATTGCTTTTTCTCCGGTGACGGAAGAAGACCGTTTTTCGCATAGTTATTAATCATGGTCTTGGTAAGTATCTTGTCGTCATCGGAACGCTTGCCGGACTCCAAGTTTTTGTCCATGAAAGTGGTCAACTGGTCCATATATAGGTCTATATTGGGAAATTCGTTAACATCGATAAAATTGCTCTCGTTTAAGATATCAAGAAGCATATCGAGTGTTATCGGAGTATAGTCTTTATTATCAGGCATTGTTATTACCTCCTTAGTTAGGCTTATGCCCACATCACATTATACGGTATTTAAAACTACATGACAAGCCGTTTTTAGATTGAGAAATAATCGAACATATGTTATAATTTTTGTATAAAAGCGATAGGTGGTAGGGAAGTAATGATTACTACAGAGCAGTTAAATCCTGAGCAGCAGCAGGGCGTATATACCGTCAACGGCCCTGTTTTAATATTGGCCGGGGCAGGTTCGGGTAAGACGAGAGTCTTAACCAACAGAACGGCATATCTTATTAAGGAGCGATGCGTCGATCCTTTCAATATTCTCGCAATTACATTTACCAATAAAGCAGCAGCCGAGATGCGAAGAAGAATTAATGAACTGGTGGGTCATGGTGCGGAAAGCATCTGGATATCGACCTTTCATTCGTGTTGCGTGCGTATTCTTCGAAGATATGCGGACAGGATAGGATACGATACATCATTTACGATATATGATACCGATGACTCCAATTCGCTTATGAAAGATGTATTAAAGCGCCTTAACATAGATAATAAGATGATTAAGGAAAAAACGGCGCTTTCGGTTATATCTTCTGCCAAGAATGAGCTTATAGATCCCGTGCAGTATAGAGTAGATGCGGGAGGAGATTATAAGTATCTTAAGTTTTC
>JAGAAH010000199.1 GCA_017615375.1 Lachnospiraceae bacterium
AACCCATAGCAACGATTACGTGCTTAGCATCCGGAGCGCCTTCGTAGTTGAATAATTTATAGTTAGTACCAATCTTGGCATTAACCTTGTCCATATATTCCTGAACAAGACCAGGGATAGCTTCATACTTGCTGTTACAAGCTTCTCTTGCCTGGAAGAAGATATCAGGGTTCTGAGCCGAACCTCTCTGGCATGGATGGTTTGGATTTAATGCATCGTTTCTGAATGCCTCGATTGCATCAAAATCAGCCATATCCTTAAGATCTTCATAGTCCCAAGTCTCGATCTTCTGAATTTCATGAGATGTTCTGAATCCGTCGAAGAAGTTGATAAATGGCATTCTTCCCTTGATAGCTGTTAAATGAGCTACAGGTGTTAAGTCCATAACTTCCTGTACGGAAGACTCACAAAGCATTGCACATCCTGTCTGACGGCATGCATAGATATCGGAATGATCACCGAAAATTGAAAGAGCATGGCTTGCAAGTGCACGTGCACTTACGTTGAATACTCCCGGAAGTCCTTCACCGGCTACCTTGTAAAGGTTAGGAATCATAAGCAATAATCCCTGTGAAGCTGTGTAAGTTGTTGTCAAAGCGCCTGCTGCTAAGGAACCGTGTACGGTACCTGCCGCACCTGCCTCTGACTGCATCTCTGTTACCTGTACGGTATGTCCAAAGATGTTCTTTCTTCCCTGAGTTGCCCACTCATCTGTGGCTTCTGCCATAACAGACGATGGAGTAATAGGATAGATAGCCGCTACATCAGTAAATGCATATGAAGCATGTGCTGCTGCATGGTTTCCGTCCATAGTTTTCATAGAACGTTTCATTATGTTACCTCCTACATATTGGTCTATAAAAAGGCAAGAAGCCCATTAATACCCAATAAAATACTATACCAATAAGACTCAAGAATTTCAAGTCTTTTGGCACTAAACATTATATAGTTTTGCCTATTGATTCTTATCTTTCCTTTGCCATATACTTCTGTTCGAAAAGAAGCGTCGGTATAGGCGGGTCTATAAGAAATCCCTGTCCATATTCGAATCCGCACTTCATAAGAAATTCGGCATGCTCTTCCGTCTCAACGCCTTCGCAAATTATGCGATTAACGGAAATATCGAGCATATTGGAAAGAAGCTGCATGAATTCCTTGCGCTTTTCGAATGCATCGTCCTCGAATTTAAGGAAACTCTTGTCAATCTTAACAACATCGGCAGGCATATTCATAAGCATCGTAAGCGAAGAGAATCCCGTTCCGAAGTCGTCAATATTAATCTTAAATCCGCTTACGCGAAGAAGGTCCATTTCTTTTTTGACAACATCCAGGCTGTCGATAAAAAGATTCTCGGTAAGCTCTATCTCGATAAGCGAATGCGGTATTCCGTACTTATCCGTAAGATCCACGACTCTGTCATATATTCCGCCAAGCTGGAAATGACGTCTCGAGAAATTAACCGATACCGGAATAAGCTTATATCCCTTGACTTTCCACTCGGCCATTGTCATTAACGTCTGCTCAAGTATATAGAAATCAAGGTCTGTTATATATCCTATTCTTTCAAGCGAATCGATAAAACTTACCGGTGGCTTAGGGTCTCCGACTTCGTCACGCCATCTGGCAAGACTTTCCGCACCTATTATTTCTTTAGTCTTAAGATTAAACTTAGGCTGCATGTATGTCAGTATATTACCCTGTTCAAGCTCGTTATAGAACGTCGATGCGATAAGCCTGTCTCTCTTACGCTGTTCTCTCATATCGTTGTTATAATCAACAATCATACCCGTTCCAAGCTTTTTCGCACTCTTTCTCGCCATAGAAGCGTTTTCCATCGCGGTTGAAATCGTTACGTTCTCATCCCACTTATAGACACCCAATGCAATGCGAAGTGCCGAATTAGGGAAATATTTTGACGTTCTTTCTATAAATTTCTCGTTATATTTCTTGATAATTGTCTTAACGCCTTCTTCCTCATAGCCTGCAAAGAATGCGCAGAAAAAGTCGGAAAACTGGCGGCATACCAATACGTTTTCAACTTCAGATTTGAAAATCTTACCAATTTCGCGTAAAAGCTCATTACCCGCCGAAGTTCCGAAATTATCGTTTACATAGCCGAATCCGTCAATATCGCCGCTTACAACAAAAAGGCGCTTTTCTTCAGGATGCATAACTCTGTAATCTTCCACTCGCTTCATGAATGTCTCGTCATCAAGCAAACCGGTCAGCTTATCTCCCGTCTCTGTCTCATCTTCCATAGGTTCCTGATCGTGTGCTTTATCGTTAAGAGCTACAAATACACCTATAAGTTTTGCAAAGTCCGAAAGACGCTCTACGTCTTCTTTCGAAAACTTTCTCGTCTCTCCCATAACCTGGAACGCAAGACATCCCTGAATCGATTCGGACTGTTTATAGTATGAATATACGCATGACAAAATATCACTGTCGACAAGTGAATCCGCTTCATACCGTGAAATTGCGCGCGTCGTTCTCGAGTCCTCGATTATAAGATTACCCTTATCACTGACACTTTGGATAAAAGGTCTGTTATCAAAATCAAGGAACCTTCTTCCCGATATAAGGAAAATGCCCTGATCTTTCGTCCATCTATGTGTACGGCAAACTATGGAACGTCTGTTATCGAATCTAAAAGCACTTACACCGCCAAGTTGCATCTTGTTACCGATGTACTGCAAAAGCAGATTAATCGAAGCATCAATGTTTCTTGTTGTAGTCAGCATTTCAAATGTCATTTGCGCAAGCTCGGCATCATCAAAATCAGATTCGATCATCTCGGAAAGCTTTGGTTCATCCGCCCGAATCATATTTTCTATGCCGTCTCTATAGACACCGATTCTGTCCTTTCCGTCTTCTTTGGAAAGATACATTGCAATTTCCGCTCTTTTAAAAAGCTCCGTATATTCAAGTCCGTTATAAGGGAACATACTGATTCCGACAGAACAGCTTATAACCATGTCGCCGCTTCCGGTTCTTACAGTTGTTCTTATATGGTTACAAACCTCTTCCGCTACGCTCCTTGCAAGCTCAACGCTTGTATTCTTCATAAGAATAAGGAATTCGTCACCACCGACTCTTCCCACAATATCCGTACTTCTAAAGCGCTCCACAATATGCGTCGCCACGGTCTTGATTACGGTATCACCATATAAATGGCCGAATGAATCATTGATTCTCTTGAAATCATCCACATCAATCATAATAAGAGCGTGCTCGCCCTCAGGACGTGAGTTGATGAATCCCTCTATCGCTTCTTCGCATGCGGCCTTATTTAAAATTCCGGTCATGGAATCCATTCGGATTCTATGTTCCATATCATTGGTTTTCTCACGTTCGCCCTGTATATCGATGTTACGGCAGATTACACGTGTAAGTTCACCGTTAACATTGTAAAGTCTCTTATAAAAGCATCTGTACCACTTGTATTTAGGCGTTTTACCTATTCGCGCCTTATTCATTTCGTACTCAAATACACCGGAATCTTCTACTTTGAATTTGGTTGTAATCTTATCTTCAAAGTATTTCCAGCTGCTGTCGCCTATCATCTCTCTAAAGTCTAAGAGTGCTATGCCCTCATACTCATCGGAAACCGGGATGCCCCTGTGAAGCTGCATCTCCATAGGCACGATAAAAGTATCTTGCTTAGGATTGTATTCGAAAATGAATTCCTTTGAAACATCCTTGATTAAGTTAAATCTCGCCATCTGAACCTGGAGATCGTCCTCAAGGTGTTTTTGAGAATCTATATTGTAAAGACTTACCAATGCGCAGTCCGCATACTCTTCTTCTTCAAGCTTTACAGCTCGTAAGTCCGTCCATACATGTGTACGTGATTTATCTCTGACCCTTATCTCTATACCGTCAGGATCGTAATCGTCCGAATCGGTCGCAAAAAATTCCATGAACTGTCTTACATCATCCTGATGAACAAGGTCCAAAAAAGACAATGTATTTTCTCCGCTATCAAACTTATTCTTATCGGCCATAAGTCCCGCTTCCATAAGGAACCTGTCGCTCGCTTCGCATATCATATAACCATGCCGTAAATTAAGAACCACCACGGAACCCGGCAATTCTTTAATGGAAAATGCCTTCATCTCAATCTCCTGCCTTATCTCCCGCATATACGGGTATAATAATCGCATAAAAGCGCGCAAACCTACACATATATTATAGCATAGAAGCAACCTATTAAAAAGGAAAATCGCATTTAAACATAGAATGTTTAAAAACTTGGCTATTGCAAATAGTTATAAATCGTGTAAAATGAATAAGGTTATGTTTATTTTTGTTTTTATGTTTTTGAAAGGAAATTACAATGATTAGTGCAAATAACGTCTCTTTACGATTTGGTAAAAAAGCGCTTTTTGAAGATGTAAATATTAAATTCACGGAAGGAAACTGCTATGGTATCATCGGTGCAAACGGTGCAGGAAAGTCAACTTTTCTTCGTATCTTAACCGGCGAGCTCGAGCCTACAAGCGGTGATGTTACAATCACTCCGGGACAGCGTCTCTCGTTCTTGCAGCAGGACCACTTCAAATATGACGAGTATACGGTTCTTGATACCGTAATCCTCGGCAACAAGCACTTATACGAAGTAATGAAAGAAAAGGATGCCATCTACGCAAAAGAAGATTTCTCCGATGAAGATGGCATAAGAGCATCGGAACTTGAAGCTGAATTTGCAGAGATGGACGGATGGAATGCAGAAAGCGATGCCGCTCAGATTCTTAACGGACTCGGTGTTCCGACCGAATTCCATTATACGCTTATGAAGGACATGGACGGAAACCTTAAGGTTAAGGTGCTCCTGGCACAGGCGCTTTTCGGCAATCCTGACATATTACTCTTAGACGAGCCTACCAACCACTTGGACTTAGACGCCATCGGCTGGCTCGAAGAGTTCCTCATTAACTTCCAGAATACGGTCATCGTTGTAAGCCACGACAGATACTTCTTAAACAAGGTCTGCACGCACACGGCCGACATCGACTATGCGAAGATTCAGCTTTATGCCGGCAACTACGACTTCTGGTACGAAAGCAGCCAGCTTATGCTTAAGCAGATGAAGGAAGCTAACAAGAAGAAAGAAGAGAAAATCAAGGAATTACAGGACTTTATCTCCAGATTCTCGGCAAATGCTTCAAAGAGCAAGCAGGCAACCAGCCGTAAGCGTGCTCTTGAGAAGATCGAACTTGATGAGATTAAGCCTTCTTCAAGAAAGTATCCTTACATCGATTTCCGTCCTGCACGTGAGATTGGTAACGAAGTTCTTACCGTTGAAGGACTTACCAAGACAATCGACGGCGTTAAGGTTCTTGATAATGTATCGTTTATCGTGGGACATGATGATAAAATTGCTTTCGTCGGCGGAAATACTCTTGCCAAGACAACTTTATTCAAGATATTGGCAGGGGAGATGGAACCTGATTCGGGTAGCTACAAGTGGGGAATTACAACTTCGACCTCTTACTTCCCGAAGGACAACACGAAGATTTTCGATAACGACTATCAGATTGCCGAGTGGCTTACACAGTTCTCGGAAATCAAAGATGCCACATACGTACGTGGTTTCCTCGGCCGTATGCTTTTCGCCGGTGAAGACGGCGTTAAAAAGATGCGTGTCTTATCCGGTGGTGAGAAAGTTCGTGTACTTCTCTCCCGTATGATGATTGAGGCAAGTAACTGTCTTATCTTAGATGAGCCTACAGACCACCTCGACATGGAATCAATTACCGCTTTAAACAACGGTTTAATTAAATTTCCGGGTGTGCTTTTA
>JAGAAH010000200.1 GCA_017615375.1 Lachnospiraceae bacterium
AATTCTGCGGATAAGTTATGCAAGAATCCCGCCAATACAATCAAATCAATTTTTCGGCTGTTAAATTCTTTAAGCATTGCAGCATCATAGCTTTCCACCGAATCATAATCCTTACGGTTTAGAGAAACGGTCGGAATATTCTTTTTAGCAGCACGCTCCAAGGCATATGCTTTTTTATTATTACTGAATACGAAAGAAATCTCCGTATTCGTTATCTTTCCGCTATCGATTGCATCCATGATGGCCTGTAAGTTGGTACCGCCTCCGGATACAAGTACGGCTATTCTTAACATAAGGTTACTCCCTTTTCGCCATCTTCGATATGACCTACAACATAAGGCGTATCACCGGTTTTCTTAATTGCTTCCATTGTCTTATCGACATCTTCAGGGTTAACCGCGATAACCATACCAAGTCCCATGTTGAAAGTATTGTACATCATCTGATCTTCGATGTTTCCTTTCTTCTGCATAAGCTTGAAGATTGCAGGAACTTCATAAGAATTCTTCTCAACGATTGCTCTTTTTCCTTCAGGAAGCATTCTCGGAATGTTCTCATAGAAACCACCGCCCGTAATATGCGAGCAGGCTTTAACTTTTACACCGGCATTCTTAATGCTCTTTAATGCCTTAACATAGATTCTTGTAGGAGCAATCAATGCTTCGCCCAAAGTCTTGCCAAGTTCATCATAATATGTATCAAGAGATTCTTTTGTCATCTCAAATACTTTTCTGACCAATGAAAATCCGTTGCTGTGAACACCGGTTGAAGCCATACCTATAAGCACGTCTCCGCTCTTTAACGTAGAGCCGTCAATTAAATCTTTTCTGTCGCATACGCCAACGGAAAAGCCTGCCAAATCGTACTCATCCTCAGGCATAAGTCCCGGATGCTCCGCAGTCTCGCCGCCTACAAGTGCGCACTCGGACTGGATACAGCCTTCAGCCACACCCTTAACGATATTGGCGATTTTCTCAGGATAATTCTTGCCGCAAGCTATATAGTCAAGGAAGAATAAAGGCTCGCCGCCCGCACATGCGATATCGTTAACACACATAGCCACAGCGTCAATGCCGATTGTATCATGCTTATCCATAAGGAAGCAAAGCTTAACCTTGGTTCCGCATCCGTCTGTTCCGGATAAAAGCACCGGATCTTCCATATCCTTAATCTTCTTCATTGAAAAAGCGCCCGAGAATCCGCCGATTCCGCCAAGAACCTCTTCTCTCATGGTCTTCTTCACATGTTCCTTCATAAGTTCTACCGACTTGTATCCTGCTTCGATATCAACTCCGGATGATTTATAATCCAACATTTTCTTTCCTCCAACTTTTATTTTAAATGTCTTTCTATATATGCGGCTGCGCCGATTTCCTGTAATTCGGCGTCTTTCTTCATAACGTCGTCTGCCTGTTTATCCGCATAGTCTTTAAGCTTGGATAAAAGCTCTGCATCGGAAATTGCAAGCATCTTAACTGCGAGTAAGCCCGCATTGGCAGCACCGTTAATTGCAACGGTTGCAACCGGCACGCCGGTCGGCATCTGAACAATTGAATAAAGAGAATCAACACCGCCAAGATCCGATGTTTTCATCGGAATTCCTATAACAGGAACGTTACATAAAGCTGCGCACATTCCCGGTAAAGCAGCTGCCTTACCTGCCCCGGCAATAACAACTTTAACACCGTTCTTTTCAGCGTCGCGCATGTACTCTACCAATAAGTCAGGCTCTCTATGCGCCGATATAATGGTCATGTCATATGAAACACCGAAATTATCAAGGATGTCTGCCGCCTTCTTCATAACCTGAAGGTCGGAATCGCTTCCCATAATGATACAAACCTTTGCCATGTCAATCCTCCGTTATTTAATTCAAATTATTTATTTGTTCCGTAAAGCTCGTTTAAAGGCTTATTAAGTTCTTCCGTTCCCGGTAATACAAAATATCCGCCTTCAATAATATTAACGCGACTTCCGTCGTAACGAACAACCGTAATTGTGTCAAGCTCATTATATGGAATCGTAATATCCGTATGGCAGTTCATGTATGCCTTGTCAGGATCCTCATTACGTAATGCGGATACCGAATTTTCCTTGGCAATCATAACTTTTCCGTCAGGATTCTTGGTCTCAACTTCTTCTTCACGAGAGAAGCATGTATCACCCATCGCAAAATGAGGACCTGTCTTCTCGGAGATAAGAATCGGAAGCTGTGCCTGACAATCATAATCAATTCCCATCTTATAAGCTGTTGTATTGGTTCCGATTGCAAACTCGCCAATCGGTAATGTCTCATGATGCTTCATAATAAGGAGATTAAGAAGGTCTTTATTATCTTCTTCCTTCTCGTTATTGCTGCAGGTATATGAAGTAATCATACCGTCCTTTAAGGTAATCTCGAGATTATTAACCTTAAATCCCTCAAGATATACTTCTTTAACATGAAGAACACCGTTGGTTCCTTCAAGCTTCGGCGATGTAAATACTTCACCGACAGGGATATTAACATCGGCAACGCAGTTCTCGAAAGCTGTTTCCTTGTCTCTATTCTTAATCTCAGGAATGTTGATAACAAGGTCGGTATGGTTACCGTTTCTTCCCTTAACTTCAACGTAATCGGCTTCATCAAGACAATCAATAATTGTCTGCTGAATCTTCTCGTAAAGACTTGCATCAAGAGTATTTACCTTAACAGTTGCCGCAAAAATTTCTTTAAACTTAGGTCCGATTTCAGGAATCGGGTAAGCAATAATGGTAAAGCTTCTCTCTTCCGGATTAATGTATTCCGTGTTAAGCTTAGCCTGCTGTCCGGCCAATGATACCGCAAGTTTCTTCTGCTTATCATCATAATGAAGAGCTTCTTTCTTATTCTTAGGATTAAACTCTTTTTCGCCGAATGTCTCTATTACCGCAGGTCCCGCATAACCGTTCATGCACTTCTTAACGCTCTCATATGCCTGACGAAGTGTCTCAAGCGTTCTTTCAACATATGCCTTATCAAGATAAAGTGCTCTATCTTCCTTATGGTCGAAGCCAAACTGACGATTCGAAGGTGTCGTAGCTATAGCAATCGTAGGAAGAACGCAATCGATTCCTTCTTTTGCGAATTCTTCCATCGCATATCTTATCATTCGCTCAAAGCCTATGTTAAAATACATTGATATTTCGGACTTATTATGGATATCCTGTCCCATCTTCGAATAACCAACAAGGAATCCGTCAACGTATGTATGCGCCATTGCACGCACTTCTTCTTCGGAAAGCGAATTAATAAACTTAGCCGTCTCTATCTCATTTTCCGTTACATTCTTTCCATACCAATAAAGGTATCTTAAATCATTCGGATCTGCCTCTTTTACTATATCCTTTGCACGCGAAACTTCAGGGTCGAATAAAAGGCGTGAACGAAGCTCTGAGTAGATTTCGCAATTGTCATGATGAAATCCGCTGATTACTTCTTTAATTCCGTTAATATCGATATCATTATCTTCAAAACGATTGTAAATCTCTACGAATAACTCTTCGTAAACCGTTATCTGCTCTCTGAATCCGTTAACTGCAGCATCCTTAAGAGCTGCCAATTCATAATAAAGGTATGAAAGAATCTGACCGAGCTCTCCGAATTCTTTCACTGCATACTCCGGGTTACCATAGCAAGTTTCATATTTGCCTTCTGCTATCTCTCCGAATAAGCGCTCGTTCCATGCTTTCAATTCATCCATTGAAAGAGTTTTAATCTTGCCACTCTCATGAAGTGCATAATACTCTTCCAATGTAAGCATTCTTTCTGCCATTTTCTTAAAGTACGGTATATACTTTTCTTCTACCGTCTTTTCTTCAAGCATTTCTTTTATGCGGCCGACAACAAGCTCTGTTCTCTCCGCCATAAGTGCGTTGTTTTCCTTTAAATCGTCTCTAAAACCCATTACATAATCTCCTATCATTTAAACTTTATATCAACATTCCCATAACAAACACCGCTATAAGTATTATTATCGAAATTGAATTGAATAACGTACCCAATGCCGGTGCCATCTTGTAGACATCTTCTTCTCTAAGCCCCTTAATACCAAGCACCAGCCCGACAATCGCGAACATCGAAAGTAAAATTCCCACGCTGCCTACATACTCAGACCCTTCTCCTTTAAGGATAAAGGTATAATTAATAAGC
>JAGAAH010000201.1 GCA_017615375.1 Lachnospiraceae bacterium
AAAGGCAGGTAATTCATATACCATAGATGAAATCGCTACGGCATTTATCGAAGATGATGAATGGAAGATGATAGGAGATTTTACTCTCGATCATGTGTCATATACCTACACAGATCCTGATAAGGACGGAATTAAGATGCTTGGAGTAATGCTATCATATTCGATGGGGGATTCTTCATGGGATACCGACAGGATTATTCTTATTAAGGCAGTCGGAGATGAGCTTAAGTATATAATGCAGGCAGCATCCGTATACAGAACGGAGGCAATGCTTTATCCTAACGGCGTTATAAGAACCGGAGGTGCTGATTCCGCAATGTCATACGGAATGGCATATTATATGGCGGATGCAAAGGGTAATAAGAAATTCCTTTATGATATATATTACTATATGGGCTTAACGGATACGATTATTCCGGATACTTATCTGCCTGGCGATATTGATACGACAGATTACCCTGATTATCTGGAGTATATTGCAGAGGATGATTATTCTTATTCATTTGTCAGAATTAATCTTGCCGAGTATGATTATACGAATACGGATAGCAGCTACTATAATGATTTTGTAAGAAATAAGTCACGTTTCTGCTTTGTATCACCTGAAGGTGAATACATACCTGCATCGGAGAATTTTAATGCATGGTATGTTGAAGCAGGACTTAAGATACTCAGTGAGGAAGAAGCAGAGAATTTGATTCCGAATATTTTGGCAGAAAACGGAATTGATAATCAGGATTTTGAAGAAATGCCTGTTCAGTGGAAAGTATTAAAATAGCAAGGATGGTATGAGATAATGGCATTTACTCACCTTCATGTACATACGGAATATAGTCTCCTTGACGGTTCCAACAAAGTTAAAGAATGTATTAAAAGAGTAAAAGAGCTAAATATGGATTCCGTGGCTATTACAGATCATGGCGTAATGTATGGATGTATAGCATTCTATAAGGCTGCAAAGGCAGAAGGAATACATCCGATATTGGGTTCCGAGGTCTATGTTGCGCCGGGTTCGAGATTCGACAGAGAAGCAGGTGCGGGAGATGACAGATACTTTCATCTTGTGTTACTTGCAGAGAATAATAAAGGATATGAGAATCTTATTAAGATAGTTTCCAAGGGATTTACCGAAGGCTTCTATTATCGTCCGAGAGTCGATATGGAAGTTTTAAAAGAGTATCATGAAGGATTGATTGCATTATCGGCATGTCTTGCGGGACAGATTCCCAAGACTATACTAAGAGACGGATATGAAGAAGCGTGTAAAACGGCAAAAGAATACTTGTCTATCTTTGGTGAGGGAAACTTTTTCCTTGAGTTACAGGATCACGGAATACCGGAGCAGCGCGAGGTTAATCAGCAGCTTATTCGTATGAGCAAGGAATTAAACATTCCGCTTGTATGTACGAATGACGTACATTATACGAATGCCGATGATGCGGAAGCACATGACATTCTTCTTTGTGTGCAGACGGGTAAGAAGGTTACGGACGAAGATAGAATGCGTTATGAAGGCGGGCAGTATTACATTAAGTCTGAAGACGAGATGAAGGAACTTTTTCCGTATGCGCTTGAAGCACTTGAAAATACGCATGCAATAGCTATGCGTTGTAATGTGGAGATAGACTTTAAATCGAGAAAGTTACCGAAATACCACGTGCCTGACGGAAAGAGCAGTGAAGAGTATCTGGAAGAACTTTGCTATAAGGGATTACGCGCAAGATACTCGGAAGATATATTGGAAAAAGCGCAAAAACAGCTTGAATTCGAGCTTAAGACCATTAAAGAAATGGGGTTCGTGGATTATTTCCTTATAGTCTGGGATTTTATCCATTATTCAAAGAGTCACGGCATAACGGTCGGCCCGGGACGAGGTTCCGCGGCAGGTTCTATTGTTGCGTATGTACTTGAGATTACGGAGATAGACCCACTTAAGTATGATCTTGTCTTTGAACGATTCCTTAATCCGGAGCGTGTATCCATGCCGGATATTGATGTTGACTTCGTTGATACCAGAAGACAGGATGTTATAGATTACGTTAAGGAATTATATGGTGAAGATGCCGTGGCACAGATAGTTACATTCGGTACCATGGCGGCAAAGAATGCAATAAGAGATGTAGGTCGAGCAATGGACCTTCCGTATGCATTTGTAGATTCGATAGCCAAGGCGGTTCCAAATGCAGCTAAGATGACGATTAATGATGCAATGCGCATTAATCCGGAACTTATGAGTATGTATATGTCGGACGAGACGATACATAAGCTTATCGATATGGCGATGAAACTGGAAGGATTACCGAGAAATACTTCAATGCATGCGGCGGGAGTTGTTATTTGTAATCGTCCTGTTGACGAATACGTGCCGTTATCGCGTACGGCATCGGATGGTCCAGTAATGACGGAATACGAAGCGCCGACACTTGAAGAACTCGGACTTCTTAAGATGGATTTCCTTGGGTTAAGAACCCTTTCGGTTATAGAGGGAACGATAAAGAATGTTAAGAAGACAAGAGGAATAGATATAGATTTAAATAGTCTTACCTTTGATGATAAGAATATCTTCGATATGCTGTCACAGGGTAAGACGGAAGGTGTATTCCAGCTTGAAAGTCAAGGCATGACCAATTTCATGAAGGAATTAAAGCCGCAGAGCTTTGATGATATTATTGCGGGTATTGCACTGTACAGACCGGGTCCGATGGACTTTATCCCGAATTATATTGCGGGTAAGAGTGATCCTGCGGCAGTTAAGTACATATCACCGGAACTTGAACCGATTCTTAAACCAACGTACGGCTGCATCGTATATCAGGAGCAGGTTATGCAGATAGTGCGTGACCTTGCGGGTTATTCCTGGGGAAGATCCGACCTTGTTCGTCGTGCGATGAGTAAGAAGAAGCATGACGTCATGCTGGCGGAAAGACAGAATTTCGTATATGGAAACGAAGAATTAAAAGTAGACGGAGCCGTTAAGCGCGGAGTGCCGGAAGATAAGGCCAACGAGATATTCGATGCGATGGTTAGCTTTGCGGAGTATGCTTTTAATAAAGCACATGCAACGGGTTATGCGGTAGTTGCGTATCAGACGGCCTATCTTAAGTATTATTATCCTGTTGAGTTTATGGCAGCACTTATGACGTCGGTACTTGGCAATACGGATAAGATTGCCGAGTATATACTTACGTGTAAGCGTATGGGCATTGAAATTATGCCTCCGGATATCAATCTTGGTGTCGGAGATTTCTCGGTATACGATGGCAAGATAAGGTACAGCTTGTCGGCGATAAAAGCTATAGGCCGGCCGGTTATCGAAGGAATATGCGAGAATAGGGAAAAGTACGGTCCGTTTAAGTCGCTTGAAGACTTTATTACGCGATGCGGAAACGGGCTTGTCAATAAAAGGGCAATTGAGAATTTCATCAAGGCAGGAGCTTTTCTATCGCTTGGCATTAACAGAAAACAGGCGATGATGGTATATCCGATAATGGCAGACCGGGTAACGCTTGATAAGAAGAATACTCTTGAAGGTCAGATGTCGCTCTTTGATATTGTGGGAGAAGAAGAGAAACAGTCGTTTAAGACCGACATCCCGGATGCGGCCGAATATGACAAGGCAACATATCTTGCATTTGAGAAGGATGTTCTCGGAATATACATTTCAGGTCATCCTCTGGAAGAGTACCAAGCGAAGTGGGAGAAGAATATCACCAATAAGACGCCTGATTTTATTCTTGATGAAGAGTTAAACGAGGTAAAAGTTAATGACGGTGAGTCGACTGTTGTCGGAGGTATGATAGTCGGCAGAACCATAAAATACACCAAGACCAATAAGGTTATGGCGTTCCTTACGCTGGAAGACCTTGTCGGAACGGTTGAAGTTGTATGTTTCCCGAGAGATTATGAGAAGTACCAGCAGATTCTTACCGATGAAGCAAAGGTATTTGTAAAGGGACATGTTAATGCGGAAGAGGACAAGAACGCTAAAGTCATAATGGAAAGTGCATATGCGTTTGACAGCATTCCTTCGGAAGTATGGCTTCAGTTTGCGGATAAGGCAGAGTATGATGCTAAGATCGAGACACTTCTTAATCTTCTTAAAAGTTCGGATGGAAATGATGAGCTTGTAGTTTACTTAAAGGCCGAAAAAGCAGTAAAGAGAATGGATAGAAGCAGATCCATAAGTGCGGATGGAAGGACATTGGGCATAATTACCGAATTTTTAGGTGAAGAAAATGTGAGAGTTGTCGAAAAGTCCATTGCAAACAAGGGAAAAATGTAATAAAATTAATCCGAATTTATTTTAAGTATTTTTTTTAATACCGGTAGGAGGATAGATATGGCACAGACAATTAATACTTTCGGAGTTTTAACAAGTGGAGGAGATGCACCGGGAATGAATGCGGCGATAAGAGCGGTAGTTCGTCGCGCACTTTCAAGAGAACAGAAGATTATCGGAATTAAGAGAGGATATGCGGGATTGCTCAATGAAGAATTCATAGAGATGAATGCAAGATCCGTATCCGAGACTATACAGCGTGGCGGTACAATATTACAGACCGCACGTTGCCCTGAATTTGAAGAAGACGAGACCGTTGAACGTGCGGTAGAGATTTGCCGTAAGCATGGCATCGACGGACTTATTATAATCGGTGGTGACGGTTCATTAAGAGGAGCTCAGTCACTTGCCCGTCACGGAATGCCTGTAATAGGAATCCCGGGAACAATTGACTTAGACGTACCTTGTACCGAATATACAATTGGATTTGATACAGCAGTTAATACTGCAATGAACGCAATCGATAAGATTAGAGATACATCAACTTCCCATGAGCGTTGCTCAATTATTGAGGTTATGGGACGCTCTGCAGGACATATCGCAGTATGGTGCGGACTTGCAAACGGTGCGGAAGAAGTGCTTTGCCCTGAGAAGTACGATCATAACGAAGAAGTTATTATCGAGCATATTAAGGAGCATCTTGCAAACGGCAAGCAGCACTTTATTATAATCAATGCCGAAGGTATCGGTGATTCGATGAAGATGGCACAGAGAATCGAAGCTGCAACAGGTATGGAGACAAGAGCTACAATACTTGGATACATGCAGCGAGGCGGTAACCCTACATGTCGCGACAGAGTATATGCGTCAACTATGGGAGCACTCGCAGTTGACCTTCTTGTAGAAGGCAAGAAGAACAGACTTACCGTATTTAAGAACGGTGAGATTCTTGATTACGATCTTGATGAAGCAATGGCAATGGATAAGCACTTTGATACATATCAGTATGAGATTTGCAAGTCATTCGCCATCTAGGAGATAAGATGATTGCAAGCAACGATAATGCTAAAGTTAAGAATGTGAGAGAATTGAATTCAAAACATAAGGCTCGGGTTACCCAGAGCCTTTTTGTTGTTGAAGGAGTAAAGATGTGCATGGAAGCTCCGACAGATAGAATCAACCGGGTATTCGTGTCGGAGAGCTTTTATCAAGATGCTGATAACAGAAAAGCGCTTGAGGAGAAGTCACCTTACTTTGTTGACGGGGATAAGCTCTTTGTTGTTAAGGATTCTATATTTGAGGGAATGTGCGATACCAAGACTCCGCAGGGAATACTGACGGTTGTGGAAATGAAGGGAACTTCCTTTGATGAGCTATTTGAAAGTGATAAGGCACCGTTTATTATGATACTTGAGTCAATTCAAGATCCGGGAAACTTGGGAACAATCATAAGAACCGCAGAAGGAGCCGGAGTTACGGGAATTATAATTAATGATACGACGGTTGACTTATATAATCCGAAGACAATTCGTTCTACGATGGGCTCTTTATACAGAATGAAGATATATGAATCAAAGAACCTTAAAGAAACCGTTGACGAACTTAAAAAGCGCGGAATTACGACTTATGCGGCACATCTTAAAGGTAAGGAATTCTACTATGAAAAGTCTTATAAAGGACCTGTTGCATTCATGATAGGTAATGAGGGCAATGGTTTAACAGATGAACTTTCCGATATGGCAGATACTTATATCAAGATTCCGATGGAGGGTTCGGTTGAGTCGTTAAATGCCGGTGTGGCGGCGTCGGTGCTTATGTATGAGACATTGAGACAGAGAAAGGGTTAAAATGCGAATCTGGGGCAAAATATGGAAGGAGAACAGACTTCTTCGCGATTCGGTCTTTGAGACAGAGAATAATGATACAAGGACTCATCTTATATTTAAGGGACTCGAGGAGTTCTGCCGTGAATTCAATCTTGCAAAGCCAATCTGGCTTGATAAGAACATTGATGAGTTCAAGAAGCATAAAAGAACGAGATTTATGCAGGATAACTTTATGGAAGAAATAGATTTTGATTATCTCGAGTTTGAGATACTGGAGGAGTAGATGAATTTATTTGATATAATAGGGCCAATTATGATAGGACCGTCAAGCTCGCATACTGCGGGAGCGGTTAAGATAGGTAATGTGGCAAGACGTTTGCTTGGCGAAGAAGTTAAGAAGGCAGAGATATACTTTATGGGCTCGTTTCTTTCGACAGGTAAGGGCCATGGAACCGACAGGGCTATAGTTGCCGGATTGCTTGGACTTGCGGTTGATGATGACGGAATTCCGAATTCATTTGAGATAGCCGAAAAGCGCAAGATGAAATTTGTTATTAAGCCGGGGGAAGATGTTGAAGGTCATCCAAATGCGGTAAGATTGAAGCTTCTTGGCGTAAACGGTCGCAAGATTGAAGTTATGGGTAATTCTGTAGGCGGAGGCCGAATTGAAATCTGTGAGATAGATGGTGTAGAGACGTCATTTTCTGCGGAAGCACCGACTCTTATTATACAGAACGAGGATAAGCCGGGATATGTTGCGGAGATTACACCTATTCTTGTAAAAGAGCATGTTAATATAGCCACCATGCAGCTTCACAGAAGAAAAAGAGGTACGGTTGCGGTTATGGTTATAGAGTGCGATCAGGAGATACCGGATTCTTGCATTAAAGCCCTTAAGAAGCTTAACGGCGTGCTTGAAGTTGTCTATCTTGGTATGAGAGGTTTGGAATAATGTACGATTCGCTTAATCAGATTATAAAAGAAGAAAAAGAAAAGAAAACTCCGTTTTGGAAGCTGGTACAACTTGATGACTGTCATGAATCGGAAACAACCGTTAAAGAATCCATGGCGGAAGTTCTGAAAGTATATACCGCAATGAAAGAGTCTGTCACAAATTATGATAGTTCATTAAAGTCACAAAGCGGACTCGTTGGCGGGAATGGTGAAAAGATAAGGAAACGTCTAAATAAAGGTGAGATGATATGCGGGGATTTCATGGGATCCGTTATTGAAAAAGCGCTTAAAGTAAGTGAATCAAATGCGTGCATGAAGCGAATCGTCGCGGCACCTACTGCAGGCTCTTGCGGAGTGGTTCCGGCAGTACTTATATCATTGCAGGAAAAAGAAGGGTTTTCTGATGAGAAAATGTGTGAAGCGTTATATGTAGCAGCAGGAATCGGAGGAGTCATTGCAAGTAAAGCGTCGATATCCGGGGCACAGCACGGATGTCAGGCCGAGATAGGAGCTGCGTCATCTATGGCGGCCGGAGCTGCTGTGTATCTTTACGGTGGGGACGGAAGTGATATAGCAAATGCGGCAGCACTTGCATTGAAGAATTTGTTGGGACTTGCTTGTGATCCCGTAGCGGGACTTGTCGAGGTACCATGTGTTAAGAGAAATGTTATGGGCGCGGTTAATGCGATTACTTCTGCAGATCTTACGCTTGCCGGCATTAAATCAAGAATACCTGCGGATGAAGTATTTGAAGCCATGAATAAGATAGGACGTAATATGAATGCCGATATAAGAGAGACCGCAGAAGGCGGACTTGCGGCAACAAAGACAGGAAACAGAATTAAGGAATCAATTAAGATTAAATAATTAAATGAAAAAGGGCTCCGATTTCGGAGCTCTTTTTCGTGTGGTTATTTGGAGATAAGGAAGTCTCTTATCAATAATTATTGGTTTTATCGGTACCGATTCTAATTCTTGGGTCTATAATGCCATAAGAAATGTCAAGCAATAACCCCAGTATAACGGCAAGACCTGTGAAAAACATTGAATAGCCTAAGAATACGTTATAATCTGTAGGACGTGACATTATTTCATATATTTCTCCATTCACGCCATAGTCTGTAAATAAGTATTTAACATAATCCGAATTAAAGTAGGATCTTAGCCAATTTATTCCGGCACCCGGAATGACATAAATAAGTTCAATAATAATTGAGTTAATTGTTATAAATGCGATATTGGAATACATATCCGGCAAAACGGCAATTAAAGAATTGCGGATAGCGTGACGTTTAATAGCTTGCCAATTGGTTAGACCTTTTACACGTGCCAATAACATATGATCACTTGTCAAAGTTTCGGTAAGACCTACATATGTGGAACGAATGTACATACCCATAGGTGCCATGCTAAGCGACAATATTGGGAGAGACAATCCGTGTAATGATTCTAATGACACTTCTTTAAGCCCATATGGGTATATAATCGGAAAAATCCCCGCTTTAAAACCGATATAATACTGAAAAGCGTATGCTGCAACAATTATCGGAATTGAGTATAAAAGCATACCGAAAGCATTTATTACGTAATCTATCCATTTATTTCTGTTACAGGCAGCCAGGATACCGAGCGGTATACCGAGAAATGAAAACAGAATAACGCATATATGCGTAAATAGGGTGATTTTAACAGACCTTGCTATATAGTGCGTTACCCAATCATATTTCGGCCCACGGGTTGTACATAGTCCAAGATCGAATCTTGTAATAACACCTTTCCAATAATTGAAGAATTGTTTAGGAAGGGGGTCATGATACAGAATATCGTTATTTACATTAAACACACCCAGTGTCCAGTCCATTCTTTCTTTATCGTACATTTTTTTGGGATTTGAATGAATAATAACAAAGAGAATGCTTATAACAATAAAAATGGTAAGCAATGCAAGCAGAAGCCGTTTAATAATGTATTTGAGCATATGGAGTCACCTTTTTAGTTTAATTTATATAAGTATCAATAATTATTGGTTTTATCGGTACCGACTCTTATTCTTGGGTCTATAAGTCCGTAAGAAATGTCAAGTAAGAATCCGAGTCCGACGGCAAGACCTGTGAAAAACATTGAATAGCCAAGGAATACATTATAATCTGTCGGACGCATCAATACTTCTTTTATTTTCGAAGGAATATATAGATAATTCGTAATATAAGGAGGGATTAGTTTAGCAAAATCTCCATTAAAGAATGTCCTTAGGTATGATATAGCCGCACCCGGGATAGAATATATAAGTTCAATAAGCATCGAGTTAATGGTGATAAATGCGATATTGGAATACATATCCGGCAAAACTGCAATCAAAGAATTGCGGATGCCATGGCGCTTAATGGCTTGCCAATTGGTTAGACCTTTTACACGCGCCAACAGCATATGATCGCTTGTTAAAGTTTCAGTTAGACCGACATATGTTGAACGAATGTACATACCCAAAGGTGCCAGACTAAGCGATAATATAGGAAGGAACAATCCGTGTAATGATTCCAATGATACTATTTTAACCAAATATGGATATGTAACCGGAAAAGCCCCCGTTTTAAATGCAATAAAATACTGGAAAACAAATGCCACAACAATTATCGGAAGCGAATATAAAAGCATACCGAAAGCATTTATTGCATAATCAATCCATTTATTTCTGTTACAGGCAGCCAAGATACCAAGCGGTATGCCGAGAAACGAGATTAGAATTACACATAAATTGGTAAAAAGGGTAATTTTAACAGATCTTGCTATGTAATGTGTGACGTAATCATACAGAGGACCACGGGTTGTACATACTCCGAGATCGAATCGTGTAATAACACCTTTCCAATAATTGAAAAATTGCACAGGAAGAGGACCGCTATATATAAAACTGGTGTTTTTATTACCTACGCCAATCATCCAGAATTGCTCAGGTTCAAGCTCGAGATAATCTTCAGGTTTTAAAGGGGATAGGCGAATAACAACAAATAGTATACTTATAACAATAAAAATAGTAAGTAATGCAAACAGAAATCTTTTGATAACGTATTTAAGCATATGGAGGGCTCCTTTATTGTTTATTTTACATAGTTTTTAATATATATTGGCTTTATTGGTGCCAACTCTTATTCTTGGATCTAAAAGGCTGTATATTATATCAATAAGAAGGCCACCGCAAATGATTATAGAAATGAAAAACATGGAGTACATGACAAATACGTTGTAATCGGTTATAATACCGAGGGTATGTAGCCAGGAGACATCCTCAGGTACATGTTCGATATTAAAGAAGGATCTTATAAATGATATTCCTGCACCCGGTATCGCAAACATTTTCTCGATTATGAAAGCGTTAACAGTGAATACAGCGAGGCTCATCGGAATTTGCGTTAATACCGAAATAGTAGCATGCTGAATAAGGTGCCTTTTATAGATTTGCCATTTGGTAAGGCCTTTGATTTTAAGAAGCGCAACAAAATCGGAATTGTATGTTTCAAGGATATCATTTCTCAGGTGCTGCATATAAAGCGCGGTAGGTCCGAGCGTTAATGCAATAATCGGAAGGGTAACTGACTTTAACATGTTAATCGACAGAAAATCATATCCGATATCCATTGTTAGTGGTATTATTCCGCCGGTTCTGAACGAAATGTATTGCAATGCATATCCTGTTACAAAGCAGGGCAACGAACCGAGACCGAGTGCGCATATATTCACGAGTTTTCCCAAAGGACCGTTGTTAAAATATGCAC
The DNA here is from genome assembly GCA_017615375.1 of Lachnospiraceae bacterium. Taxonomy (GTDB): domain Bacteria; phylum Bacillota; class Clostridia; order Lachnospirales; family Lachnospiraceae; genus XBB1006. The sequence continues at coordinate 10,833 of JAGAAH010000201.1, forward strand.
AGAATATTCCTAAAAAGAATGCGAGTGTTATTGAAAGAACAAAAGCAACTCCGCTTGTGTACAGAGTGAAAGCAATCTTGCCGGCACAGTATTTGGTTACATTCATATATAAAGGACCGGCTGTCGTACAGATGCCCCAGTCGAACCGCGTTATGATTGCTTTTAAGGAATTAAAGTATTGAATCGGAAGCGGATCTTTATATATCCAATACCAGTTCTTATCCGGAAAAAGTCTGCAGATTATGAACATAATTGTGAACAAAATCCAAAGAGTTATAATAGTTACAAATACACGTTTAGCCACATATTTAAGCATACAAATAGTCCTCTTTATAACAAAATGTACTGACAATTGAAATTTCCCTATGTCTATTATTAGAATAACTTATGACATATATATTATTCAAACAAACAAACGGTTAAAAATAAATGAATAATATTAATAAATGTAAATAATGTATGAATGAACGGAAAATATAAAATTAAAAAGGGCAACTTCGCGTGGAAGCTGCCCTTTAAATTACAATATGGTTATTTGTTGGTTTTTCTTGCTATTATATTCAAAAAACTGAAGTTTTTACGATAGAATATGAACCAGAATATCAGTGCCATTGCAATTGCTGTAAGTACATCAAAAATTGAGTGCTGCTTTATAAACATTGTCGAGAGTACTATGAGTATTGCAATTATAAGTGAACCTGTCTTAAAAGCTTTAAAATCTCTAAATCTCTTGCTGTAGCATATTGAAAGGTGAGTACCTAAGGCGTTATATACGTGAATACTCGGAAAGAGATTGGTAGGCGTATCCATTTTATAGAGAATCTGTATAATCGTCGTAAATATATTGTTTCTTGGAAAAACAATAGGCCTTAAGTAGGCACCGTTCGGATATATGGTGGATACTATAAGGAAAACCGTCATACCGGTAAAGAGAAACCTGCAGGATTTAAGAAAGGTTTCTTTGTCGGTTAAGAAAAAGTACACAAGCGGTATGGCTACATACGGAAACCAAAAAGCGTACGGAATTATAAAAAATTCTATAAACGGAATTATGTCGTCGAAAGGCACGTGAACTATGTGAAAGTGTCTTGTTACATGTGCTTCGACAAAAGAAAACCATGGAAAATAGATAAGGGCATACAGAAAACAAGCCCCATGCTTATATCTGATGAATAAATTCTTGAATGTTCCTTTGATATCGGTCATATCTCGTTAAAACTCCCCATTGCAGTGCTTAAATCATTATACATTCAATCATTAAGTTTATCAAGAATATAACTAATATTGGTTGAAAAAATATCTTCTGCATTTATAATAATAATTGTAGTATTTTGATTTGGAGGATGATTATGTCATCGCGTAAGAAAACAAGAAAAGCGATAACCGTATTGTCCATATTGTTCTTACTTACCGTTGCCGGAACTTTTATTGCGGCTTCGGTTTATTTTGAATTCCATTATTTTCCCAATACATATATAGGTTATGAGGATATATCGTGTAAAACTCCCGAGGAGATACAAGAGCGATATGTTAAGCGCGTAGGTAACTATTCACTTGCGCTTGTTTTAAGAGACAAGAAGGTGGAAAGAATAGATGCGGTGGATATAGGATTAAGACCTGACTACGGCGATTCTCTTGAAAAGGCCTTAAAAGCTCAGCGCGGATATACATTTATAATCAGTTTGTTCAAAAAGACCACCCTTACGGATGTTCCGATAAGCTTTGACGAAAGCAAGTATGCGGAGACAATCAATAATCTTGAGTGTTTTAAGAAAATAAACGAAATAGAACCGGTAGATGCGCATATTGAATATACAGACGGACATTTTGCAATTATCGACGAGGTTATGGGTAATAAGCTTGACAGAGAAAAGACCGAAGAGATAATCCTTGATTCGATATATGCATTAAAAAAAGAGATTGATCTTGATAAGCTTGAGTGCTATATCAATCCTGAAGTAAAAAAAGACGATCCGATGTTATTTACGGCTTTCGGAGAAGCTAATAATTATCTTATGGCGGATATTGAGTATGTATCGGGTGGTAAGACAGTTAGTTTGTCTGCAGATACAATCAGTAAATTCTTAAAAGAAGATAATAAAGGATGGCTTATGCTTGATGAAGAGGGACATCCGATTATTAAGGATTGGGCTATCGATAATTTTGTCAAGAAATTGCAGAAAGAATATG
>JAGAAH010000202.1 GCA_017615375.1 Lachnospiraceae bacterium
GCTCCAAAAGCACATGCACGTCGCAAGGCGCCATATTAAGTTCAACTGCGCCGGTTGCTGCTTTGGATGCTTCTATTAACGCTTCAAGCAATTCCTTTAATCTCACAGATTGCTTATGAAGATGGTCTGCGTACTCGACACGCTCTTCTTCGGTGGTTCCTTCTTTGACTATAAGGTCAGAGAAGTTGATGATTGAAGTAAGCGGTGTCTTGATGTCATGCGAGACGTTGGTGATGAGTTCTGTTTTAAAGCGCTCACTTTTAAGTCTTTCGTTCACCGCATTGTATACGCTGTCTGATATGTGATTAATGTTGCCGGCAAAGTTCTTAAGTGAAATCGGATATTTCTTTGTATTAATCTTACAATCGGTGTTGCCGTCGGCGATTTCTTTGACCGTTTTCTCGAGATTAGAAATTTTCTTAATATAGTATGCTCCCACAACAGTCAGAATTATCAGCACTGCTACCGCGGTCGTGAACAGTTCATCATAATCATGACTTCCGCCTGCGATAGCAACCACAACAAGTACTGTAAGAATCAATAACACAAATACCAGATACTTAACTATCGGCAAGCCGAAGAACACAAGCAAAGCAATTCCGCCGATTAACAAAACTACACTCGCGACACCAAATATCACTTCTCTGTAGGTGTATGCCTTTATGAACATCCAACCCTTCGCCAGGAATCGATTAACATCTCTGTCCTCTTGCGTTCCGACGTCGAGTTTTATTCTATATTCACCTTTTTCCGTGTGGTAATCATAATACAGTGAACCTAATTCCTCGTAAGAAGACATGTTACGTCCCACCGGTGTTCCGCTATATGTATATACCGCAAATCTGATATCGCGGCGATTACATATCTTTTTAAGTGTCTCTACATCATTATTCTCCAGGTAATCAACTATTACTTTTGCCAAATCATAAGGAACTTTCCGGTCGTTCACACAAAGGGCATACTCAAGTGTTATTCTCTCACCTGTAAATCTATCATAGATCATTTCACTTTCAAGAATCGACCCGAGAAGACCCGCAAACAGCATTATTGCAAATAGAATCGAAAGGAGTGTCTTCTTCATAACCTGTCTCCTTTCACCTCGGAACTGTTAATCTTGTAGCCCTGCCCCCACACAGCGGTAAGGTATCTGGGATTGGCCGAGTCGATTTCAATCTTCTCTCTGATGTGACGAATGTGTACGGCAATTGTTCTTTCACTTCCGATAGCATTCTCCTTCCAAATCTGAGAATATATCTCCGCCGGAGAAAAGCATTTACCCTTGTTGTTCATAAGTAGCTTCAGTATCTCATATTCGGTATTTGTAAAAGAAATCTCCTCGCCGTTAAGCCTTACAATCTTTTCCCTGTCATCAAGCTCAAGACCGCCTACCAACAAAGTTTCGCCGAGAGCGGTATTACCACCGAGTCTGGTATAACGCCTCAACTGCGCATTTACTCTTGCACGAACTTCCAGCGGGTCAAAAGGCTTCGTGATATAGTCGTCCGCACCCTCTTCAAGTCCTGCTATCTTATCGATGTTCTCACTCTTGGCAGTCAAAAGAATGATGGGCACATTGCTATACTGTCTGATATTCTGCATGGCAGTAAGGCCGTCCATCTGCGGCATCATAATATCAAGAAGTATCAAATCGATTCTGTTTTCTTTGACCGCTTCAATAGCCTCGCGACCATTCCTTGCTTCGAAGAATGTGAAGTTCGGATCTTTAAGATAGATTTTTAATGCGTAAAGGATATCATCCTCATCATCGCACAGCAAAATGTTGTACATTACCCTATGTCCCCTTACTGTAAATTACTTAGGTACTCTGAAACCCTCTTCTGGATTGCCTTAGCGGTTTCTTTTTCTGTAAGTTTTCCGGCATACATTTTCTCGACCTCTTCATTCATAATATCGTACACAGGACTAAAGCGTTCATCAATTAATCTCATGCTCTCGAAATACTTCATGTACTCATCAACATATGATGTTCCATCACTTCTGCCGGCCAAGAGACAGTATCCGTTATCGTCCATTTTGAGCGCGGGTTTACCGCTGTTGGTAATAAGCTCTGTTTTTATTTCTTGGTAATCATCCGAAATATCCTCGTAATATAGCTTAGAGCTAAAATCGTACTCTACATCTTTATATTCACCATATATTATTTTCTCGTCGAAGTAATCCTTTGTTGTCGGGATAACATTCGCATAGGCACTTGAGTAATAATTCTTGCTAAGATAATTCAGAAAATCCTTTATTGTGTCATAATTCTTGGCTTTCTTACCTACAACCAAAGCTCTGGAATATGACATTACATTGCCGCTTTCAGCTGTAGTTGGATATCCTACAATTACTGCATCATCACCGCATACTTCCTTAAATGTGTCAAAATTATCAAACGACATATATTGTATTTCCGCAAAAAGAATATCGCCATTCATAAGTGCCTTAAAGATATCCTTCTCTCCTGTAGGCTCTTTGTAATTTTTGTCTTTATACTCTTTACACATTTTGAGGATTCTTACAAATGCGTCTGTATCGTAATTACAGGTTTTTTCCTCCAAATCAACGAATTCTGAAATATCCATGGCTTCGGAAAAAACAATAAACGGATTGGAACTTACGCCACCGGCGAAAAGACCTTTATATGCTTTTCCTTCTTTTTCTCGTTTTTCTAAGAATTTTAGCAAATCTGTGGCGGAATACGATGAACCGCCAAATGTACCCTTTAAAGCCACCAAAATTGATCCCGAACCAAAAGAAGGATATCTGTATATCTTTCCATCTACGCAGGCAGCTTCCAAAAAATAGTCAAACATATTGTCCTTTTCTTCCTGCGTGAATATATCTGAAATATCTTTAATACAGCCTGCCTCGTAGAAATCTTCAAAAGATGAGGCTGCTATACTCACAAGATCGGCACCTGTTCCGTTTGAAAGAGCTTTGAGAGTAGTTTCAAGTCTGTCTTTATCATTTTCGTCGGCACTTACTGATACAGTCTCAAATGTTACACCCGGATGAGTTCTCTCATATTCTTTCATTAATCTGTCAATATTGGGATCCCACAACTCATATTTTTGTATTTTTATTGTGACTCTTTCTTTGGATGACACTTTTGAAAAAACTCTTATATCTCCGTCTTTTAGTACAAAGATTTCACCTTTATTATTAATTGTGACATTCGAATGGGTAAGATATGTGGATTCAAAGTTACATATCTTTTCTCTCTCACCCGTCTTAGTATTCCATTTCACAAATGTTCCGGATGATTCTGTCCTATAGATAATGTTTGAGTCAGGTGCTTCGACAAGCGAACTTATGTATAGGTTATCGCCGGTATATAAGGTTTTTTGCTGATAATCATCTAACCAAAAATATTCTGCTGATTTATCATCGCCGCCACTTGCCTTAAATATCAAAGTTCCGTTACGAGTCTGACCTAAAAGCTTAACTGTTTTCTTGGTATTATAAGCGTGTAAGACTTTTCCCAGTCGATTTGCCACCAATATTTTCCCATCATCGCATACGGCTATAAATCTGTCTGATGCTCCCTCATAATATATTGCTTTATCTTTGACGGTTCCTGCAGACTTTATAGTAAAATCCAATAAGTCTACTCCCATCTGAAGCGTTCCGTCTTCTCTGGCAATAGCCGCGTAATGGTTCTTAGAACAATCCTCCGCGTAAACTGTTTGTCCTTCTTTTAAGTCTGTGGGCCAGACTATTTCTGAGTAAAAGAAAACCACCTTACCGTTACTTACGGTCATATAATCTACCCGAATATCTTCGAAGTAATATATTGTAGTTATTTCTCGGGTATTACAATCAAATATCCTCAATCTCTGGGCGCATATTTCCGTAGAATCTTTCTTGCTTTTAGCATACATGTTTTCTACAGCATATAGCTTATTTCCATCAGCCGCGCAAAGATAGTTTTTGTTCTGCTCTGTAAATGAGAGTCTTTCTATCGGTAACACACCTTCATAATATTCCGAAAAAAGAAGCTGCTCACCGGTCCCGATTTCATCGGATATTTTCCACTGTTGCGAAATGGCGGTGGCCATTAACTCATCTTTGGAAGTATCCGCAACAGAAGCTGCTTCACTTTTCTCATACAGAATTATGAACAGGATAATTGTTGCCAGAATCAGGCAAGTGATAATAGACTTTAGATTTATTCTCATGCTAACCCCTCCGATTTGTAATACCCTTAATCCTCTTATATCTTCTTATTAATCTTATGTAATTACAAGGGGTTTAACCACAATTTAAACTATCTTAACAATTGTTAAGAAAACCCCGGGCCGGTGGTTCCGACTCGGGGTTTTGGGGTTCATTTTTCTTTTACTGTCTGACCATCTTCGAGGCCACTTTATTGGCATACATTAATTCGTCGGCGCGCTTAAATACGTCATTCATACATGTGTCTCTGCCGGGATTAAATTCGGCCATACCGATTGCGACGGAGTAGCGCTCCCACGGTTCTTTGGACTCGTCGTGACTCGTCGTTTTGAAGATTATCTTTAACTCGGAAAGAAGTCTTTCTCGGTTGTCGTAGTCACTTCTTTCGAGCAATATCACGAATTCGTCACCGCCTATTCTGAATACAGGCGAGTGGTCGAAAGTTACACAGATTAAGTGGCAGGCGCCAAAGATATAATCGTTACCACGCTCGTGGCCATAATTATCGTTAATCTTCTTTAAGTTGTTAAGGTCTGCCATGATGATACCAAAGCGGGCGGTACCGTTTTCGATATCCTCGTTCACGCGCTTCTCGACTTCGTCGTACCATGCTTTATTCTTAACGTGCGTAAGCGCATCCTGGTAAGCGAGCATATCCATGCGGCTTACTTCAGTCTTCATGGTTTCGACTTTGCCCTTCTCGTCAAGTATGCTTCTTACATACTGCCGCATGTCGGCCGACAATTGAGTTACTGCATCGGAAAGGGATTCGACTTCATTATGAGTAGTGATTACCGGGGCATCGTACTTCAATTTCTCCGGGTCGGTCTGATCATGACTTCTTATTGCAAAAGAAACCACACTCTTTTCAAGCTGCCTGATCGGCTCCGTGATATTCTTGTTCATCCACAGAATAA
>JAGAAH010000203.1 GCA_017615375.1 Lachnospiraceae bacterium
CTGTATGTGGAAGGGAACTTCCCATACAGATTTTTTTATTTAGGAGAGAACACATGAATATACTTGAGGCTAAAGGGTTAAAGAAAATATACGGAGAAGGTGAGAACAAGGTAAATGCGTTAAGAGGCGTGGACCTTGAAGTTAAGAAAGGCGAGTTCGTTGCTATCGTAGGAACTTCGGGAAGCGGTAAGTCAACACTTCTCCACATGCTCGGCGGTTTGGACCGTCCCACCGAAGGCGAGGTAATCGTAGAGCAGAAAGACATTTCGAAGCTTAAAGACGAAGAACTGACAATCTTCAGAAGAAGAAAAATCGGTTTCATTTTCCAGGCATTTAACCTTGTACCTGTATTAAACGTATACGAGAACATAGTTCTTCCGATTGAACTTGACGGAGCTAAAATCGACAAAGAATTTGTGGAAGAAATCATCAATACACTGGGCCTTTCGGAGAAAAAAGAAGCCCTTCCCAATCAGTTGTCGGGTGGCCAGCAGCAGAGAGTTGCCATCGCAAGAGCGCTTGCTTTTCGCCCGGCTATAATCCTTGCGGATGAGCCGACCGGTAACCTCGATTCCAAGACCGGCCAGGATGTATTAAGCCTTTTAAAGGTTTCTGCCGAAAAGTTTTCTCAGACTATCGTAATGATTACGCACAATGACGAGATAGCTCAGCTTGCCGATCGAATCATCAGAATCGAAGACGGTCACATTGTATCCAAGGGTGAAGGGAGATAGGAAAGATGCGTGTCAATAACAGAAAATGCGTGCGTCGCATCGGAGTCAGAAGTCTCCTTACCAACAAAAGAAGAAACATCATAGCCATCGCGGCGATTGCACTTACAGCTATTCTTTTTACCACATTATTTACCATATTGATGTCCATAAGCTCCACATATGAGACCAATACCTTCAGACAGCTTGGCGGATATGCACACGCGACCTTTAAAGATGTTACCGACGAACAGATAGAGAAGTTAACCTCTCATAAGTTGATTAAAGAACACGGCGAGAGAACTGTCATCGGAATTGCGGCGGAAGCTCCTTTTATAAAGCGCTCGGCCGAAATCAGTTTCATGGATGAAAACGATACAAAGTGGTCATACATAAAGCTCAAAGAAGGCCATCTTCCCACTTCGGGCAAAGAAGTAATCATGGACACGGAAGCCTTAAGACTTTTGGGCGTAGAGCCTAAGCTTGGGGAAGAAGTAACGATTTCCTTTAACATAATGGGCATATATGACGAAAGTGCAGTGGTAACCGATACCTTTACTTTGGCAGGATATTGGGAGTTTGACCAATTGTGCCCCGTTCACTTTATAAATGTGACCAAAGAATATGTGGAAGACTTCAATAAAATGGTAGCTGAAAAGGGCTACTCATCTTTAAGAACCGACCTTGACGTAATGTTTTCATCTTCGGTGGATGTTGAAAGTAAGTTGATTAAGGTTGCCGAAGAATCAGGCTTTACCCTCAATCAGTCGGATGCTGAGAATTATATAAGATTTGGAGTCAATCCGGGCTATACGTTTGCGAAAGGGTCGGATATATTTACTCCCGGCACAATTGCTTGTATTCTTGCTTTTGCACTACTTGTTATATTTACAGGCTACCTGATTATTTATAACATTTTCCAGATTTCCGTGGCCGGAGACATACGTTTCTACGGACTGCTTAAAACTATCGGCACCACATCAAGACAGATTAAAAGAGTCATCAGAATACAGGCACTTGCGCTTTGCATTATAGGAATTCCCGTAGGCCTTTTGCTGGGATTTGGCTTGGGCGCGGTTCTTATGCCGGTAATTATCAAGATGAGCAATATGTCGAGTAATGCTTTAACCATAAGCACTTCACCTATTATATTTGTTGCATCGACTTTGTTTGAAATTCTTACGGTTATTGTTTCAACTGCCAAGCCCGGAAGACTTGCGGCGAAAGTATCTCCCGTTGAGGCGGTCAGATATACCGAAGGTAGTGGCATTACACGCAAAAGAAAGACTACAAAAGGCGCCAAGGTCATTTCAATGGCCATAGCCAACATGGGCAGAAACAAGAAAAAAACCGTGCTTGTGTTTGTTTCTTTGGCCTTCGCATTGGTAATACTGAATTCGGTTAACCTGTTTGTGGAAGGTTTTGACAAAGAAAAGTGGATTGCGGCATCGGATGCTACCGACTTTGTGGTAGGTAATACCGGCTATTTCAAGTTTATGGGTGGCGAACGTGGCGCTATGAGTCCGGAAGTGATGGAAGCCATCAAAGAAAAAACAAATCCTTCATTATGGGGAGAGGGATACGAAATAACAGGTTATCACGTATATAAGGCAACTGAAGCGCAGCATCAGGAATATGTTGATACCTGCCCGGGAGGACAGCCGCACCAAAAGCCGCAGGAAGACGGAGGATATTACATAGGTTCCTATATTGAGGCGTTTAATCCTGCTTTGGCGGAATCGCTTAAGGTATTTGAAGGTGATATCAGCTTACTAAACGATAAAAGTGGTAGATATGTCGCTCTTTTGTCTGATGATGAATCTTTTAAGTATATTAAGGATGATCCGAACGCATTCAAGGTAGGCGACAAAATTACATATGCTACGGTCAAGCAAGTATTGGCATTAGACAAGAGAACCGGTGAGGCACCCGGTGAAGGCGTAATGTACGATGAAAATATTGAGGAAGAATTTATTGATGTAACTGAGCACGAGTTCACTGTGTGTGCATATGTTGGAGTCCCTTATTCAATAAGCCTTCGCAAAGGTACGTTCGGAAAAGACGCAATTATAGGCGCAGAGACAGCCAAGGAAGTTTTTGGCGAAAATGTTACACCCATATTTGTTGCGCTTAACACCGACAGCGAAGCCGATGAGGCCGCAGCAGAACAGTATATCGGCAACCTGGTTGAAGAATCCGGCGAAGAATTGGGATACGAAAGCAAAGAGATAAAAAGAAAAGAATTTGAAGACTTTAAAAATATGTTTGCTCTTTTTGGCGGCGTACTCGTGATTATTATCGGAATGGTAGGCGTGCTTAACTTCATTAACGCTGTCATGGCAGGAATTATTGCGCGAAAGAACGAGATTGCTGTGCTTCAGGCAATCGGTATGACAGGTAAGCAGGTTAAAGAAATGCTTGTGACC
>JAGAAH010000204.1 GCA_017615375.1 Lachnospiraceae bacterium
AAAAGAAAATAACTGTGAAAGGAGCGGAAGAATAATGAAGAATCCATTCGGTAAAAGAAAAGAACCGCTCACAGACACACAGCTTCTTATGACCATCACCATCGGCATATTCGTGGTGATGTACATCCTCGCGATGACACTTCTCGGCGGCGGTTTCTTACACGCTCAGCAGATTTTTGACATGCTTAACGACAACGCAAGCTTAATTATCGTATCCTGCGGTCTTACCATCGTAATGATTGGCGGCGGTATCGATATCAGCGTCGGCGCGGTAACGTCCCTCGTAGTAATGAGCTGCGTTCTCTACCTAAACAACGGCGGCAACGTATTCGTCTCGATACTGCTTGCTCTCGGCATCGGCCTCGCATTCGGCCTTGTACAGGGCTTCCTTATCAGTTACCTCGAGATTCAGCCGTTTATCGTAACCCTGGCGGGGATGTTCTTTGCAAGAGGTATGACCACCATTCTTTCGGTTAACCCTCAGAAAGTCGACCATGCTGCTTTTGCCAAGGTGCGCGATACACAGATAGTTATCCCCTGGCTTGGATACACCGCGAAGAACGGTAACCTCGTTCCCGCGCGAATCGAGCTTGGTGTCATAGTTGCTTTAATATGCGTGGCATTTATCTTTGTCCTGCTTAAGTACCTCCGCCTCGGCCGTAACTTCTACGCAATGGGCGGTAACCAGACCAGTGCCCTGATGCTGGGCATTAATGTCAAAAGAACACGTTTCTTTAGCTACATTTTAAGCGGCCTCTTAAGCGGTATCTCCGGTTTCGTCTTCATGATGCACACCGGCGCAGGTAACGCCACCAACGCAGCCGGTATGGAAATGAATGCAATCGCTTCTTCCATCATCGGCGGCACCCTTCTTACAGGCGGTGTGGGCAACGTCATCGGTACTTTCTTTGGCACCATGACCCTTACCACCATTAAGAAGATTGTAGTATCCAGCGGCCTTAACGATCCCTGGTGGCAGAGTATCACCACCGGCGGCATGCTTTGCTTCTTCATCCTCTTGCAAAGCGTAGTGCTCGGTCGCAGATCCAAAAAGAAAAAATCATAGTTTTTTGTGTAATCCTTCCCACGAAAGGCGTCCCGGTCATCTCCCCGGGGCGTCTTTTTGCATGCACAGAAATGAATACCTCGTGCGTAGATAGAAGAATGATATGCAAAAAACTACATGATGAGCCGAAAATGTATAATAGTAATCGTTATCTGGCAGCATAATCTACACAATATGCGAGCAATGACGCGTTAAGGAGAAGCGAATATATTAGAAACTAGTGAACAAATCACCCAAATAGTGTCTATCAACTCCAAAAACGATTGACTATTAATATAGCTGATAGTATATTTATAGGAACAGGCGCATATAACGCTGTTTAGAGATTATTTGTAACAAGCATTAGTGAAATTGTACCGCTATTGGCATGCTATATAGTGATACAATAATTGCTTGGAGTTGAGGAATGGGTGAAAATGGGTGAATTGCGTGCTAATGGTATCGTTTTCGATATCTACGATAGGCTAAATTCTGTTCTTACGGAAAGACCCAGAGTCGGAATTGTAATGGGCTCGGGGCTTGAAAGTAATCTTAAAGACTTCCAATCACAAATTGAAATTGAATTAAAGGATGTAGAGGGATATCCCAAACATACGGTCAAAGAGCATAGTGGGAAACTGCTCTTCGGAAAGCTGGCAGAAGTACCGACAGTGATATTCATGGGACGGTTGCACTATTATGAAGGCTATTCCATGGATGAGGTAATCATTCCGATGCGACTGGCAGGGCTACTGGGCGTTGAGGTTATGATACTTACCAACTCCGCAGGAGCTATCAACTGTGAATACGGAGTAGGTGACTTTGTGTTGATTGAAGACCATATATCTTTGTTTGTTCCTAACTGTTTAAGAGGTACTAACGATGACAGATTTGGTACAAGATTTCCGGATATGACAGAGGTATATGACAAAGAGCTTATTGGCAAGGCCGAGGAAATAGCAAAGCAAGGAGACATAAAGACCCATAGAGGGGTATATGTTCAGTTGTCAGGACCAAGCTTTGAAACAGCGGCTGAGATAAGGATGCTTCGAACATTGGGGGCGGATGTTGTGGGTATGAGTACGGTTTGTGAAGCTATATGCTGCAGGCATATGGGAGTTAAAGTGTGTGCAATATCATGTGTTTCTAATATGGCTACAGGGATTAATAACCAAAAACAGTCATATCTTGATGTCAAGAATACCGCAGAATCGGTTTCCGACAAGTTTGCTTTTTTAATCAACGGATTGGTAAGCAGTTTTAAATAGGGGGATGTTTTGATGCGAACCAGAATATATAACGCCCTTATTCTGACTATGGAAGAGGGGACTGAAATCTTTGCAGGTGAAGTATGGGTTGAAGGAGAAAGAATTACTTATGTAGGCCCTGCAGGCACATCATGTGACGTTACTTTTGATAAGGAGATAGACGCCGAAGGAAATCTTATTATGCCAAGCTTTAAGAATGCACATACACATTCGGCAATGACCTTTGGCAGAAATTACTCGGATACATTAAAGTGCAACGAATGGCTGAATAAGGTTATCTTCCCTATGGAAGCAAAGATGACGGAGCAGCATGTATATGAGCTATCCAAGATAGCTTTTCTTGAGTATATCGTTAACGGGATTACCGCGTGCTTTGACATGTATTATGAACCGCAGTCTATGTCCAAGCTTGCGAAGGAATACGGATTCAGGACAGTTTTATGCGGCGCAATCAATGACTTCAGAGAGACACCGGATTCCATCGAAGAAGCATTTTTAAAGTATAACTCGGAGCATGACTACATAGCTTACAGACTGGGAATTCACGCCGAGTACACCACAAGCCTTCCCATCCTGGAGAAGATGGCTGATTTGGTACACAAATATAAGCAGCCTTTTTATACACATATATCTGAAACGGAAAAAGAAGTAGAAACTTGCGTAGATAAATACGGCAAGACACCGACCGGGCTATTTGAAAGCTTGGGGTTGTTTGACTACGGCGGGGGAGCCTTCCACGGAGTATTTCTTACGGACGAAGACTTACAGATTTACAGAGACAGAAACCTTTCCATAGTAACAAATCCCGCATCCAACCTTAAACTTGCAAGCGGAATTGCCGGAATATGCAAGATTCAGGAATTGGGAATTAATCTGGCAATAGGAACAGATGGTCCGGCAAGCAATAATGGATTGGATATGTTTAAGGAAATGTATCTTACTTCAACGCTCCAAAAACTTGCTACCAAGGATGCTGCCGCATGTCCTCCGGGGCAGGTAGTTAAGATGGCCACAAGAGGAGGCGTCATAGCCATGGGGCTTACAGATTGCGATGTTTTGGCAGCGGGTAAGTATGCGGACATTATCATGATTGACTTAAACAAACCCAATATGCAGCCTGTCAACAATCTTGAAAATGCATTGGTATACAGTGCCAATCCTACCAATATTTCGATGACAATGATAGGCGGAGACATTAAGTACTACAAGGGAAAACTTTATATAAATGAAGATATTTCTGAACTATACAAACGGGCAGGCAGAATCGTCAAAGAGTTATCTTAAAGGATATGGGCATGAGAGTACTATTTATAGTTACAAGTTATTGGGCCATCGGTGAAATGGAGATAGCGGTACAGTTTGCAAAAGGAATGAACGATTCCCGAGATGTTCTGTTTTGGGTACCGAGGAAACATGAAAACTATGTTAAGTCAAAAGGTTTCAATACGGTTTCTTTATATTTCAATCTGGGAAGTCTTAACAAAGTAATGCTAAAGAACATACAGGATACATTCAAGCCGGATTATATAGTTTTAGCCGATTACTTAAATTACGTGTTTTGCGAACGTCATTATGGTTTAACTCTTAATGACCTTGATTACTTTACGGGAGAACTCGGAGCATTTGACCTTTACAATCAGATTCAAAATCCAAGGAGGATGGACACGTACGGATTTAAAGGGAAAATGACCGTTATCGACGAAAGAATCAAGTTCTTCCTGCATCCGTGTCCGTTACTTGATGCAGGTATAGACAATCCGAAAGAAAAGCGATTTGCGGTTTCGTTGGTGGATAAACTCGAGGTGCGAAGCGAAGGAGACAAGCGTAAAGCAAAGGCTTTGCTGGGAATTCCGGAAGATAAAAAAGTAATCCTTATTACAAGCGCTCAGTGGCAGACCACATACAGAAAGTATGAGAGAGCGGTAAGGTTTGTTGAAAAATCGGAAAAAAGCTTTAGCGATATTTTAAAAAATCTTGCAAAGGATTGTTACGTGGTTGTGATAGGGCAGGAAAGCGAGAATACTGACGGCATACATTACCTACCTTCAATACCGCCGGATATATTTGACCAATACATAAATGCGACGGATTTGTTTCTGGGAAGGAATATAATATCCACTTCTTTTGCCAAATTGATATTAAGAGGTATTGCGGGCGTCGTATTGATTAACTCGGTTGAAGGAGATGAAACATACAAATGCAAGATGTTTCCGGTGGGCTGGTATGACTATATAGCGCCTCTTGAAACGGAGAATCTTTATTTTGAACTGTTTAATCAAATAGAAATGCTTGATGTGGAAGACTGCGTTAAGGAGATTCGGAAATTACTGACCGAACCGATTGACTATGACAAGTTAAACGAGTACCACAGACAGCTTAACGCGTTAAAGAAAGCTCAGGATATTTTTCTTGAACTTCAAAATAAATGAGTGCACAAAGAAAAAATGTATGAAAGGAGGAAATGAAGATTCTCATAATTGTTTAGAATGTATTAATGGATATATATTAAAACCTGGTGATAATACTAAAAATATTTGTGTTGAATATTCAGAATTTTATTATATTTCCAAAGGTGAATATCATCCACTTGAATTTTAT
>JAGAAH010000205.1 GCA_017615375.1 Lachnospiraceae bacterium
TACTTACGGGATTTAAGTATATCGGCGAAGTATTGGCTTCGTTAGAGCGCGAGGACCGAGAAGATGATTATATCTTAGGATTCGAGGAAAGCTACGGATATCTCTCGGCAGGGTATGTTCGCGACAAGGATGCTGTAGATGCGGCATTCCTTATAGCGGAGATGTTTGCTTACTATAAGACCAAGGGAATTTCGATAGAAGATAGATTAACGGCTCTTTACGAGAAGTTCGGATACAGAGTTAATCCGGTTAAGTCCTATCAGTACGAAGGTTCTGCGGGACTTAAGAAGATGGGGGAGATTATGGAGAATCTCCGTCGCGGAGTAAGTGCATTTGGAGATTATAAGGTATTGTCGTCACTTGATTATGAAAAGGGCGTGGGAGACTTGCCGAAGGCAAATGTGCTTCAGTATAAGCTTGATGACCGCGCGTCGGTAATTATCCGTCCGTCCGGCACCGAGCCGAAGATTAAGGTATACGTATCGACCGTCGGTACGTCACGCGCTGATGCCGAGCGTAAGGCTGACGAATTATTCAAATCGATTGTGCTATAGGGGCAACAATTAAATTATGACAAAATAAATTCGAGAGGGCCTTTACCCTCTCGAATCTATATGGGTACCGAGATACTCGTCCCGGAACTTTGTGAGATTGACCATTTGTTGAGCTTCTTTCCACTGCTCTTCTAAGGTCTTGGCATCCTTGCCTCGATTCTTTGCATCGCGTTCGGACTCGCGGTTCTTGTTATCCTGAGTGGAGAAAGCGAGATAGAAGTTGCCTTCTACTGCACTAAGGGATTCGGTATTGCGATCCGCCGTGCCAAGTTTCTTTCTCTTATCGATTGATATGCTTTCAAACACACTGTCCATGATTCTCGTGATACTCATACGAATCCCTCCTTCCCTGGATGATGGTTGAGTCACTATTAGTTCCTTTCTTATCTTATATATCGACGAGCAATTGGCAGAACTTAATATAAATTTTCAGAACATTATGTGAACGAGGTATTATATGAATGATATAGTAATTAAATTGAAGAAAGGCGAGGGTCGCACAATCTCCGCGGGCGGAGCATGGGTATTTGATAACGAGATAGAGTTCTTGGCAGCACCCGGATATGAAGGCCCGTATAAGACAGGCATTGCAGAGAATGGCTCCTTGGTAAAAGTTCGAGCTTTTAACGATTACCCGCTCGGAGTGGGTGTGTTAAGCGAGAATTCCAAGATACGCGTGCGATTACTTAGCCGTGATATTGATGCGGTGATCGATGATGATTTCTTCCGTATGCGATTAAGAAATGCATGGGAATACCGTAAAAGCACCGTAGATACAAGTTCCTGCCGCCTTGTATTCGGCGAAGCAGATTTCCTGCCGGGTATTACGATAGATAAGTTTGAAGATGTACTTGTTATAGAAGTTCTTTCATATGGAATGGAAGGGTACAAGGTTAAGCTGATTGAATTACTTAAGGATATATTGAAAGAAGACGGAATCAACATTCGCGGTGTCTATGAGCGCTCCGATTCAAAGGAACGATTAAAAGAAGGATTGGAACGAGTAAAAGGATTTATAGGTCCCGAGTTTGACACTACTGTTACGATAACGGAAAACGGTGTCAAGTATTATGTAGACGTGAAAGACGGTCAGAAGACGGGCTTTTTCCTTGACCAGAAGTATAATAGACTTGCGACGCAGAAGCTTTGTAAGGGAAAGAAAGTTCTTGATTGCTTTACGCATACCGGTTCATTTGCATTAAATGCCGGAATTGCGGGAGCCAAGTCAGTTCTTGGTGTGGACGCTTCGGAATCTGCCATAGAGATGGCAACAAGAAATGTCGAATTAAACGGATTATCGGATAGAGTGAAGTTTGAGACACATGACGTTTTTGAACTTTTGCCGGAACTCGAAAGAAAGCATGAAGATTATGATGTGGTAATCCTTGACCCGCCTGCATTCACGAAGTCGAGAGATTCTATAAAGAATGCAACCAAGGGATATAAGGAGATTAACATTCGCGGAATGCGGTTGGTGCGAGACGGAGGCTTCTTATGTACCTGCAGCTGCTCGCACTTTATGAATTTCGAGCTTTTTACCAAGATGCTGCATGACGCGGCGCGAGACGCGGGCGTTACGCTTCGTCAGGTTGAGTTTAGAACTCAGAGTCCGGATCATCCAATATTATTTAACCATGATGAGAGTTATTACCTTAAATTCTACATCTTCCAGGTAGTAAAAAATAAGTAGAAAATTAAGTTACGGGATGCGGTACAACTTTTGGGCTGCATCCCCATTTTTTCGTTTTTTACTTTTAATTACACCACCATTAATCATTACTCCTTTTCTTTTTCCTTTACTTTTTTCTCCCCACTTTTTCTTCCCTTTCCTCTTTTACTTCTTTTCCTTACTTAAAACGCTATTTTTATCTTAAATGTGAAAGTTTTGTGAACTAATTTAAATTTAAAAAAACTTCTTGCTTTTGTTGAATTAATTAGTATAATTAGTGTATGTGGAACGTTTTATGTTCGGA
>JAGAAH010000206.1 GCA_017615375.1 Lachnospiraceae bacterium
CTGAATACTTACATCAGAGAACTGCTCGTAATCCTTAATAACAATGTTCTCAAGGAAGTCTACCGTATCACCTAAGCTTCGAGTCATCTTAGCAACTGCCTCGTTAACTTCTGCAACGATTTCATTAATGTTAGCAACTGTTGAAGATGTCTGATCTGCAAGGTTTCCAATCTCTGTAGCAACTACCGCGAATCCACGACCTGCATCACCGGCACGTGCTGCCTCGATTGAAGCATTAAGTGCAAGAAGACTGGTCTGTGAAGAAATAGCCATAATTGCTTCTGTAAGTTCGTTAATCTTATTAACTGACTTGGAATCTTCAATAGCTTCTTCTGTCTTATCCTTAACATCCTTGTACATTGACTTGGTACGTACTGTTGCTTCTTCTGTTGTCTTCTTAAGTCCGTTAGCACGCTCCATAATCTCACGAGCAAGCTCTTCACCCTTAACTGAGAGGTCTCTAATCTCGGATGCTGCCGACTTCATACTGTTAACGCTGGTGCCGATTGACTCTGCAGTTGCAGTTGTCTCTGCCATGCTTGCAGCAAGCTCTTCTGTAGTTGCGGAGTTATCTGTACAAATCGAGTTAACTTCCTTACCTGCACCCGCAAGTGCATCTACATTAGTGTTAATCTGCTTACTTACTGAAGAGATATCACCAACGATATTTCTAAGTGCAGCTCTCATATCAATAACTGCTCGCATAATAACGCCGCATTCGTCTTTTCTCTTAAGGAACTTATCTGCATCTCCGTCTTCAGAGAAGTCGAAGTCTGCCGTCTTCTCAACAACCTTGGTAACTGTTGATAACGGAGCGCTGATAATTCTACCGATTATTGCAGCTATAACAACAGCAACGATTATAATTACGATAACGATAAGTATAAGCAACTGCTCGGCTTTGTTAACATCTTCCATAACATCGCTCTCATCTGCAGTAACTACAAGTATTGCCATATTAGGAAGTATATAATAACCGCAATACTTAGTCTCGCCCTTATACTCGTACTCTGCGCAGTCATTTTCAGGCGTCTTGCCGGCCTGAATCTGTGCAACCAAGTCCTTAACAACCTCATTCTCGACAGGTTTTCCTATCTTATCTGCATTCGGATGCCACATCATAGTTCCGTCAGCACTTACGATATAAGAATATGATGAATCAAGTCCGACGATATCTGCATCTTTAAGACATGTATTAAGTACATAATCAAGTTCATACAAGCCGTTCTGAACAAGCATAAAACCTGTCGTGGTATACTCACCGTATGCACGCGCCATACTTACCATATTATTCTTTGTAGAATCGGTAAGAGTTCTCTTGCTGACGGTTATTGCAACCGTAAGCAAAACCGTAGCTGTAATTGCTACAAGCAACACTGCTGCCAGAATGATCTTAAATTCAATCTTCTGAAAGAATCCAACTTTACCCTGGTTTGTAGTCTTTTCTTTGCTCATGATAATTCTCCTTTTGTATCTAAAAAGATACTTTAATTATCGCACTTTATACGATTATATACAAGCATTTTTATTCATTTTATGCAATTTTTACACTATTCTCACATTTAATCGCTACTCAATTATGGTTATTCTTCCGTCTCCATAAGGATCCGCATATTCTTCACCCACTACTCCGCCGAGAGTATTAACGATATAGTTAATAAGTGCCTGATTGTCAATCATAACCTCATCAAGAAGGAGGTTGCATCCTGCGAACATCGAGAATCCATCGCCGCCGTTTTTAAGCATATAATTATGAGAAGCAAGCTTATATGTCTTATTAACATCAAGCGGTTCGCCTCCGATCATTACGTTCTTAACACGGTATTCACCGGCCACGCCTGTAAACATACCGTTTTCATCGCTTGTGCAGCTACTCGGAACGTTAACATGAATCTCATATGTAAGGCCCGATACATGAAGGAATCCACCGCATTCCTCCGGTATGCTTCTTGCGCCCCACTCCAACGCATCGAGTACCTGCTGACCGGTAACTTCGATGAGGCAGAGCATATTGCCGAAAGGATGAACCTTAAGGATATTACCGAGAGTAATATCTCCCGCAGCAATACTCTCTCTTACACCGCCACCGTTGGCAAAAGCGATATCAGCACCAAGCTGATCTCTATATGCATCGGCACAAAGGTCACCAAGATTAGTCTCTGCACATCTTATAATTCTTAACGGCGATCCGTCACTTCTTACAGCTTCAGGATCGTTAATTGTAAGCTCTACCGCAGTTTTTGCAACTACTTCGTTAAGCTTTTCTTCAAACGCCGTAATTGCTTCATTTACTGCTGTTCTTATATCATTCTTAATGCCAAAAAGCTCATATGCCGACACTTTATTATTCCATGAATATAAGCCTGCCGATATACTTCCGTCTTCTGCGGAAATTCTCGCATATCCGATGCCCTGCATCTTGGTTCCGCAAGCGGATCTTATTACATCTTCACCATTTTTATTCTTCATTGTTACCTGATCGGTATCATGGCTGTGTCCGTCAAGGAATACATCAATACCTGTCGTATTGGATACTATATCTACATAATTGTAAGGATGAGCGCTCTCAATATTTCCCACATGTCCCATAGCTACGACATATTCAGCACCTGCTGCTCTTGCGGCATCTACTGCACTCTGAACTGCCGAGTAGAGCTTTTCGCCTGTAGGATCCTGCATAAATCCATATATAAAGTTACCGTTCTCGTCCTGGAAATACTTAGGTGTAGAACTTGTAAGTGTCTGCGGCGTCGTAATTCCGACAAAGCCAATCTTCTTGCCGCCGATTTCCTTAATAATATAAGGATCAAACACAAGCTCGCCTTCCTTATTGAAGTTACAGCTTATATAAGGAAAATCTGCCTTTTCAACGTTCTCAAAAAATCTGTCCATTCCGTAATCGAAATCATGGTTACCCGGGATTGCGATGTCATACCCAACCTTATTCATAAGGTCGATTATTGCTTCACCTGTAGTCATTGTTCCTATAGGCTCGCCCTGAACCGAATCGCCGTTATCAACAAGAAGTGTATAATTTCCTTCCTCTTCAAGCGTCTCCCTAATACTGTAAAGACCCGCGAAGCCGAAGCCCTGATCGATTCCGCAGTGGATATCGCTGGTAAATAAAATTACGATATCACCGTTCTTTTCTGCATTATCAGTATTTTCCGTTTCGTTCTTATTTCCGCCGTTACCGGAATTGTTCGTTGCTGTCGTGCCGCACGCCGTCATGGCGATAATAAGCGTTAACATAAGCACGATGCTTAATAATTTCTTAAAGCCTTTCATTAAAATACCTCCCGGGTTATATTAATAATCCACACAAATATTAATTATATCAGTAATATGTGAAATAATAATATATTATGCTCCCTCTAATCCATTTTCTGTTAAAGTATAGGTTTTCTCGCAAACTTCTTCTATATACTTTCTGTCATGAGATATGCTTATAACTGCTCCCGGAAATGCGGCAATCATCTTTCTTATTACGGGACCCGATAACGGAGAAAAGTTTCTCGTAGGCTCATCAAGGATTAATACATTAGCCCCCGACATACTCATCTTAAGCAGAAGGACTTTTGCCTTCTGTCCGCCCGACAATTCTCTTATCGGATGCTCCATCTCGTCCGCCGTATATTTAAGAGAGCCAAGATAGGTTCTTATTCTTGTCCTTATTTCCTTATCGCCGGTGCTATCAAGAAACTCTACCGGCGTAATATCAAGATCAAGCATATCTTCGTAATTCTGCGGCATGTATTCTGCTTTGATATCCTTTCTTGATAAAAGCTCATCCGCAATTTTACGTAATAATGTGGTCTTGCCCGCTCCGTTATTGCCTATAATGCAAATTTTCTCAGGACCGCGTACACGTAAGAATATGTCTCTTGCAAGCACTTTCTCTCCGTCGGGAGTTTTTAACGCAGGGAGTGTATACTCTATTACGGTCTTGCCCTGCGGCATACGGGCATTCTCATCACCGAGTTTAAAGAAGATTGCTTCTTCCTGCTCGGGCATAGCAGTCATATCCTCGTCTTCACGTTCAAACCTATGCTCCATTGCTTTTAGATTCGCCATCTTTTTCTTCAACGCTGCACCCACACTCGGTGCCTGTCTTGAAACCGATGACTGTGCATGTTCAACCGCGTTATATATTCTGGCGAATTTCTCATCCCTTATCTTCTTCTCTTTTCGCTCATTAATCGCCTGCTGTTCCTGTCTTGCAAAACTTTCCTCACGATTTCCGATATAACTTCTATAATCATCATGTACTATAGTATATCTAAAC
>JAGAAH010000207.1 GCA_017615375.1 Lachnospiraceae bacterium
GGCGCTGATTGATCCACTCTCGCGAATAGCCTTTTTTAGCGTAGGTTTCAAGAGCTCTCTCTATGGTCAGTTCAGGATCGATCACTTCTTCTATTCGCTCTCTGCCAACCTGTGCCAGCCATAATTTAAAAGGTTCCGCTTTCTTTGAAGGAATTGATTGAATTAAACGCAGTATTTGTTCCGTGGTTGCTACGTCTGTCAATCTTTTCTTTCCATCCTGGGCAGTCATTTTCAACTGGTTACAATTTGTAACCAGTTGACTTCCTTCTTCCTTCAATCTATTTTTTAATACCTTCCAATAGTTCCTTGCACCATCGATATCAGGTTGCTCAGTCAACACACCAACCACATCTACAATTGAAAAATACCATTCTTCTTCCCCTTCTACCCATGCCGTTCTAATCGGCTGGTCTTCAAATAATTGGATTTTATCATTCGCCATCTGCATATTTTCCCCTTCCAATTTTCTTCAGTTATATCAATTAAATTGACCATTTTCCTCCATCCTTGCAATTCTCCCAACATAGTCAAATATTTTTAGCTAATTCAAGTCCAACCACACCATACTTTTCTATATCTTCTCTGGTATAGTACAAAAGCATGTCATCCGGATTTGCTGATTCATCTTCTTTGATTGCCCGAAAAGAGTCATCCCATAAGTTCATATAATGCGTCATTCTTACCATCGCTCCATGTTCTTCCTATATTTCTCGGAATAGGATTGTTTTAATTCATCAGCGGAAATCCCATAGCAAAGCATCACATCATTATAATACATGAGAACATCTGCCATTTCTTCAACCAAATGCTTTCTTAGTTCCGTATCAGTGCAAGCTTTTGTTCCGCCATTCTTTTTAACGATGTCTATAACTTCTCCAACCTCTCCAACCATCCAGAGAAGTTTATTCTTCCCTGTCTCCGGACCAATGGCTTCCCATTTATCCTTATACTTATCCTGCAAGGCTTTTTGCATTTCCTGCATCTCGTTTATGGTAAAATCTTCGTTCACTGCTTTTCCTTCCGTTCTGTCTAAACTCTTTGAATTCTAGTCGGTCTAATCATTTCCTTCAATTCTATTGCTAATATGCTGAGCTTCTTTTAATATTCTGAGTTGATATTCCGCTATCTCTTTTACTCTTTGAAATTCTTTAATCAGATATAGTTTAAAAACCGGGCTTATAGCTGAAGCAAATTCAAAGGCTATATCTTTATGCGCAAATGTACCTCCATAACGGCCTTTTTTCACAAACATTCCTATCGCATCCGTTTTTTCTACCCATTCAGAAACACTTGGTGTAAGTGTACAAGACCAACATCCTTTTTAAAGTGTTCGGATTCGAACACTTTAAAATTCGGATTATAAATCTCTTCCCAAGTAGATAAAAACTCTAATGTGGAACGATTTCGTAACCAGTTGCGTATAACATCTGCTGCTCTTGAATCATTAGATTTTGCCACTGCCATATCCGTAATGCAAATATAATCCTGCTCATCCGATATAGAAACAGTAATTGGCACATCTTGTACGGTAATAATCTTATTCTTTGCCATCTTCATCCCCCACTAATTCTTCATATTTCAGCTGATATGCAATAAGTCGCGGAATATACTCGGGTGGTGTCCGTCTTCCTGCTTCCCAATCTTCCAAAGTTCTAACCGGAATCCCTGTATGATCTGAGAATTCTTTCCGATTCATTTTCACGCTCTCGCGTAGTTCTTTTATCACCTTTGCTGTATCCATAGCAGCCTCCCCGCATTGCGTTTTTTCATTATAACATGTCAACCGAATTCACGCAATGTGTGGTTTGAATTAGTTCTTTATAGTATCATTTCTAGAATCACCATACAAAAAGGGCTGAAAGCAACTGCTCTCAGCCCTTGACTTTATTGGGTTTTCACGTCACTTGCAAACCACTTGGAACTATTCCAGCTCTATCGTAGCCGGCGGCTTGCTCGTACAATCATAAAGTACTCTGTTTACGCCTTTTACTTCATTAACGATTCTGTTAGATACCTTCTGGAGTACCTCCCACGGAATCTGTGCGCAGTCCGCAGTCATAAAGTCTGCCGTATGCACTGCACGAAGTGCGATTGCGTAATCATAGGTACGAAAATCTCCCATTACACCTACGGAACGCATATTGGTAAGTGCCGCAAAGTACTGTCCCAAATCCTTAGCAATACCTGCATTTGCAACTTCCTCACGGAAGATTGCATCTGCCTCCTGCACGATTTTAACCTTTTCTTCCGTTACTTCGCCGATGATTCTTATACCGAGTCCCGGTCCCGGGAACGGCTGACGGAATACAAGATGCTCCGGAATGCCAAGCTCAAGGCCTGCCTTACGAACCTCATCCTTAAATAACATACGAAGCGGCTCGATAATCTCTTTAAAATCAACGCAATCCGGAAGTCCTCCTACGTTGTGATGTGACTTAATTACAGCCGACTTTCCGAGTCCCGATTCAATTACGTCAGGATATATGGTTCCCTGTACAAGGAAATCAACCGCGCCAATCTTTTTCGCCTCTTCCTCAAATACACGAATGAATTCCTCGCCGATAATCTTTCTCTTCTTCTCAGGCTCCGTTACGCCTGCGAGCTTTTTATAGAATCTGTCCTTTGCATCCACGCGGATGAAATTTAGATCGTAGGAACCGTTAGGTCCGAATACTTCTTCAACTTCATCACCCTCATTCTTACGAAGAAGGCCATGGTCTACAAATACACAGGTAAGCTGCTTACCTATTGCCTTACTCATTAAAACCGCCGCAACGGAAGAATCAACGCCACCTGAAAGTGCACAAAGTGCTTTACCGTTTCCAACCTTCGCACGAATATCCTCAATCGCTTTTTCAACGAAAGAATCCATCTTCCATTCGCCCTTGCATCCACATATGTCAATTATAAAGTTATGAAGCATCTTCATACCTTCAACGGAATGCATAACTTCAGGATGGAACTGAACCGCATATAACTTGCGAGAAGGATTCTCCATAGCAGCTACAGGACATACTTCCGTAGAACCCGTAACCGTAAATCCTTCAGGCGCCATCTCTATATAATCCGTATGACTCATCCATACGATGGTTGCAGGATTTACATTCTTGAATAATTCCGACTTGGTATTAACGCAAACCTCAGTCTTACCATATTCTGAAGTCGGAGCTGTTGCCACACGACCACCTAACGTGTGTGCTATAAGCTGTGAGCCGTAGCAAATTCCCAATATCGGAATACCAAGTTCAAAGATTTCCTTAGATATCTGTGGAGAATCGGAAGCATATACGCTCTGCGGACCGCCTGTAAAGATAATTCCTTTCGGCGCCATCTCTTTAATCTTGTCAATTCCCATTGTATAAGGATGAACTTCCGCATACACGTGGCACTCACGCACACGACGCGCAATCAACTGATTATACTGCCCGCCAAAGTCAAGTACTATAACTTTCTCCATCTTAGTCTTCCTTTCTTATATATCCGTCGGCATCAATCTTGGTGCCGTAATTAGCACTGTATGACTCTATCATCTGTAAAATTTCCTGTCCGCGCTCACCATCTCTTATAGTCGGCTGGAAGTCATTACGAGAGCTTACAGAGCTTATCGTACAAGGAATAACCTTCGCATTAAGGCCTTCCTGTCTTACACCATCCACAAATGTAAATGTCTCCTGGAATATCATCGTTTCCTTTACTTCAGGATTACGATTACCGCCGAAACAGAAATTACCCATGGAGTATACAATCGGCTTGCCGTTATAGATTTCAATACCCTGTAAAACATGGGTATGTGCACCAAGCACCATATCATATCCCATATCTATAATGGTGCGACCCAATTTCTGCTGCTCGGAATTGGCAATGTGATCGCCCTCGATTCCCCAATGGCAGCACGCAATAAATACCGAGCATCCATTTTCCTTAAGATACTCATATCCGTTGGTAAGATAGTCCATAACACCGCTCATATTTAAAGCATTAACGGCAACATAGCCTATCTTGACACCCTTAACCTCGTAGATTCCGTAGGTATCATTAACTGCATAAGTAATATTCCTGTCTTTAAAAAGCGCAATCGTATCTTCTGCGCCGCCTTCGTAATAATCAAGCCTATGATTATTTGCAAATCCAACGCACTCGATTGACGCAAGCGGAAGTATGTCGATGAATTCAGGTCTTCCTCTTAGGTTAAAAGCTTTCTCCGGATGATCTTCCCTTGTCGTAAGCACGCCCTCAAAGTTAACAAGCGTCATATCATCTGTAGAAAATACCGGAAGTACGCCCGCAAAGAACCACTCCGGCCCCTTATTGTCATACATCTCAATAAATGAATTCTCGTACCCCTGTAACTGAGTATTACCAAGTGTACAATCTCCTGCTGCCGATATGGTAATCGTTACAACTTCAGGTTCAGGCTCCGGCTCAGGTTCCGGTTCCGGCTCAGGCTCCGGCTCGCCCTCTTCATCAATGGTAATCTGCTCACCCGCTTCTCTTCCGGGAAGCGCTTTTAATACAAAGATGCCGACTGCCAGAATCAACGTCAATGTCAAAATTAAAATCAATAATCCCTTTAAAAATTTACTCATAACTCCACCTTATAACTAACCTTCTATGTACTTGCCTGCTTCCATAGCTGCAATGGCACCGTCTGCCGCTGCCGTTACAACCTGACGTAAAGATTTCTTTCTAACATCGCCGACCGCATATACACCAGGAATATTGGTATGCATGTTCTCGTCCGTAACCACATATCCGTCTTCCAATGTAATCTGGTCCTTAAATAAATCCGTACGTGGCAAAAAGCCGATGAAACCAAAGACTCCGAACATTCCATCTTTAGGGTCCGCCTTAATCTCACGCTCTTCACCGGTTACAGTATCCTTAAGAACAATGGCATTGATAACGTCATCGCCCTTAATCTCCGTTACAACGGAATTCCATGCAAATGCAATCTTTTCGTTCTTAAAAGCTTTCTCCTGAATGCTTTTAGCTGCTCTAAGCTCATCGCGTCTATGAACTATCGTAACCTTACGTGCAAATCTCGTAAGGAATATCGCCTCTTCAACTGCGGAATCGCCACCGCCGACTACAAATACTTCAAGACCCGTAAAGAACGCGCCGTCGCAAGTCGCACAAAAAGAAAGACCGCGTCCCAGGAATTCGCCCTCGCCCTTGCAACCTATAGGGCGTGGAAAAGCGCCCGTCGCAAGAATTACGGTCTTTGCTTCATATGTATCCTTCTTACCGTGAAGTATCTTAACATCACCGTTTAAAGTAACCGAATCAATCGAATCGGTTATTCTCTTAACACCAAAATGCTCTGCCTGCTTTGCCATACGCTCTGCAAGTGAAATTCCACTCTCACCCTCAAGCATCTGGCCCGGATAATTCTCTATATCCGCGGTAAGGGCAATCTGGCCACCATCCTGGCCCTGTTCTATAATAACCGTATCCAATCTGTTTCTGCCTGCATATATACCTGCCGTAAGCCCACCCGGGCCTGCGCCAAGAATTACAACATCATACATTGTCGCTTCCTCTTTCCAAATTGTCGTCATTAGCTTTTTCTTTAATAAGATAACGATTCTTGCCCTGTCTCTTTGCTCTGTACAAAAGCGAATCGGCCTCTTCTATTATCTTCTTAAAGTCATCGGTTCCCTGCGGATACAACGTATAATATCCTTGCGATACCGTAACAAATTTACCCTCCGCACCATTACCGCTCGGAATTTCAAGCGCTTCGAGCTTACTCTTAATATTCTCCGCAAATCTGATTGCATCACTATAAAAGCTCTGCCCGGCAATAATAAGGAACTCATCTCCGCCATACCTATAAATCTGACTATCGGCCACTACCGATTCTCTCAATATTCCGGCAACCGCGCGAAGCACATCGTCACCTTCGATATGTCCGTAAGTATCGTTATATTCCTTAAAGAAATCAACATCTATTATTCCAACCACTATGCTCACTCGGGCATCCGCGCATCTCTCACAAATATCCTTGCTCTGCTTGGTAAGTGCATATCTATTCTTAAGACCGGTAAGTGCGTCTTCTTCAGCTAATCTGTTAGCTTCTTTCTCGTCATCTTCCAATCTGCCGAGTTCCATCTTAACGTTAAGTGCTACCGCATTTTCCTCAGCTTCTCTATGACGAACTTCCATAAAATACTTCGCATGATCGATGCAAGCATCCTCAAACCGCGCTATATCTCCGATTGCCTTATAGTATCTCATCTTATAGACAAGCACCGTCAGATTTAGCTGCGGATAATCGGTCTTCTTTGCAACCGCTTCAAAACGCTCAAGAACCTGCCCCATCATCTCAAATTCCTTAATCTCTTCAAGGAGAGACAGAAGCTCCATTACGTCCTGCGTATAATCCTGAATAATTTCGTTGGTTTTTTCCAGGAATTCCATCAACTGCGGAACTTTGACCTTTGCATACTCATAATTACCTATTGAGCAATATAATCTTGCAAACATTATTTCAATCGAAAAATCATGTACATGAATATCGAAATCATTTGCAGTATTCTTCGCCTTATATAGATAAAGTTCCGAGTACAAATAGTTCTCCGTATGCCAATACGATATTCCCGTATTAAGATAACACCCGACAAACCACCTTGCTGTATCCGCCGTTATAGGGCCAAGTGCCAGAAGATCTTCTTCCGCCTTAATGAAATATCTGATGGATGTCTGATAATCCCCCAGTTCCTGATATCTTACACCAATATTATTGTAGAAAAGATGTGATATTCCCACACCCTTTTCTTTGCGCACACGAGCGAGGCCCTTCATATAATGCTCTATAGCAAGCGCCTCGTTACCTACTTCGGCATAAGTTACACCGATTGCATTAATCGCCCTTGCGTAACCTGCCAAATCATTATCCTTATCAAATAGCTCTGCCGCTTCTTGCAAGGCAATTACAGCTTTATCGGTCTGTCCGTTTTCAAGGTACTCACAACCTTTATCAAAAATCGCCCTTGCGTTGGTAGAATTCTCCATCGAACTTCTCCTCCGGATGAATCACCGGAAACTATTTTCCCGGATAGCAAACTACAGATGCAACATCATAACCCTTTAAGAATTCTCTTCCCTTAAGACCTGCAAGTTCCATAAGGAATACGAGCTTCACAACCTCACCGCCGAGCTTTTCTACAAGGGAGATTGTTGCTCCGACAGTTCCGCCCGTTGCGATTAAATCGTCGATAATAACAACCTTCTGCCCCTTCTTAATTGAATCCTTATGCATCTCAATCGTTGCGGTACCGTACTCAAGCGAATACTCCTGTGATACCGTCTCGCAAGGAAGCTTGCCCTTCTTACGGCAAAGAATCAACGGCTTATGAAGCTTATATGCTATAGGTGCTCCGAAGATAAAACCTCTCGACTCCGCACCTACGATAACATCAAAATCAAGTCCTTCAAGAAGCTTAGTCATCTCGTCAACTGCAAGCTGAAATCCATCAGCATCCTGTAATACGGATGTTACATCACGGAACATAATTCCTTTCTCAGGGAAATCCGGTATGTTTCTTACATAATCTTCTACTTTTTTCATTTGTATTACCTCTTTATTATTATCTTATAAAAGCTATAAAACACGACGTATCGTGATAATCGCTCTATATCTCGGATTACTTGTTATTCCTATACCCGCACGTTCATTACGCGCATGTATTATCTGATTGTTGCCTATATACATTGCAACATGCCCCGCATAGCAAATGATATCGCCCGGCTTAATATGGGAATAACTTACTCTCTTGCCCGCGGTTCGCTGCTCATAAGACGTACGTGGCAATCTTATGCCGAAATGTCCGAATACATACTGTAAGTATCCGCTACAATCCGCTCCGGTATGAGGATCCGTACCACCCCATACGTAACGATTACCTACAAACTGCTTGGCATAAGCGATAACATCTGCCGGACTTACAGTGGTTTGATATCCCGGATCTGCATCTCCGTCGTCATCATCATCGTCGTCATCCTGTTCTTCTTCCTCTATACGGGCAATGATTGCAGCCTGTTCGCTTATTATATTCTTGTATCTTTCTGCTGCAGCAAGTGCCGTTCTAAGCTGAGATGCATATTCGCCATTCTCGGCTTCAAGACGCGCCATTACTTTCTGTAAAGCCTGCTTCTGACCTTCCTGTGACTCTTTCATTTCGTTTAATTCGGCAAGCTCTACCTCAACCTCATCCTTAAGCTCCTGAGTCCTTATCTTGGTCTCCTGATATGAGACAAGAAGCTTACGGTCATAGTCATACATCTCTTCAAAGTATTCAACCTGGTTAAGAAGATCCGCCATACTTGATGCGCCGAGTATCGCTTCCACAAACGCGGTGTCACCGCGCTCATACATATATTTAATTCGAAGCTTCATAGCTTCATATTGCTTGTGTTCCGATTCTATTGCAGCATCCAATTCTTCCTGAAGTCTCGCAAAATCTTCCTCCGCATGAATTATCTCATCCGAAATCGCATCGATTGAAGCTACAAGCTCTACAATCTCTGCCTGGACATCATTCATCTCGCCTAAGACATCAGCCTGTTCTGCCTTAAGCTTCTTCATTTGGTCTTCCAGCTCTTTAAGCTTTGCTTCTGCTTCCCTTTTCTTACGCTGTGCTTCTTCCTTAGCAGTCGCCTGTACATAAGTCACCACATGGAAACACGAAAAGGTAAGCGCTGCAACAATCAATAATGAAAGCAGTTTCTTCTTCATGAAA